>NZ_JBNFOL010000021.1:0-66553 GCF_057364765.1 Brevibacterium sp. LAARM3_SD1
CAGCAACCTCGCGCGAGGTTGCTGGGCCGCCGTCAGGTAGTAATAGAGATGAGGGGGATGAATGAGAAGAACCCCCAGTCAGTGAACTGACTGGGGGTTCTGCCGCTATCGTGGCGGGGGAGGGATTTGAACCCCCGACCTCCGGGTTATGAGCCCGGCGAGCTACCGAACTGCTCCACCCCGCGGCGTGTTCTTAACTTTACACGAGGGGTCACCTGACGGCCAAACCGAATACAGGTGACCTCCGCCACATGGTCACTTGCTGTTCACCCGCAGGGATTGCGTATGGTTGAAAGTTGAACTATAGTCATTTTTGTACTTCAAATTTCAACCAAAAGGAGAAATCATGACTGCTCTGCCTCAGGGACTCACCGCCGGAACCTGGAACATCGACCCCGTCCACTCGGAGTTCACATTCACTGCTCGCCACGCAGGCGTCTCGAAGGTCCGCGGACACTTCGAAGAGATCGCCGGCAGCGTCAACGTCGGTGAGACCCTCGAAGACAGCGTCGTGTCCGCCGAGGCCTCGGCGAACTCGATCAACACCCGCAACGAACAGCGCGACGGTCACCTCAAGAGCGGTGACTTCTTCCTCGCCGAGGAGCACCCGAAGCTGAGCTTCAAGTCGACCGGAATCAAAGCCGACGCTGCTGATGAGTTCCAGACCGTCGGCGAGCTGACCATGCGCGGCGTGACCAAGGAAGTCGCCTTCGCCACCGAATTCGCCGGTGTCGCCACCGACCCGAACGGCAACCAGGTCGCCGGCCTTTCGGCCACCGCCACGGTCAACCGCAAGGACTTCGGAATGTCCTTCGAGGCTGTCCTCGGCGGAGGAGAGCTCCTCGTCTCCGACAAGATCAAGATCGAGCTCGAGCTCGAGCTCGTCAAGGCCTGATCCGTCGGCAACAGGATCCTGTCTGAGGCGCGAGTGCGCCGTCAGCCGATCTGACCCCAGCAGACAGCTTCACTGCCCGACACAGAAGGGGCGAACCGCATCAGCGGTTCGCCCCTTCTTCCGTTTCAGACCTCACCGATCACGGCTCAGCGAATTCAGCGCATTCTGGTTCGTCGAGTTCTCATTCTGCCTGTTTTCGAGTCGAAGACTGCTCATCGCCTTGGCCGCAGAGCGTCCGGGTTCTCTCGCAGATGCGCACCGAGGGCGATGAACAGCTGTGAGCCCTTGTCGACGTCGGCGACGGACTTGCAGAAGGAATACCGGATCGATGACCGATAGGCGTCGTACGCTGGACTCCCCGGCCGGCACAGGGCAGGGACGGGAATTCCTACCAATGAGAATTCTCGGGCCAGCAGCTCATTGAGCGCGAAGGCGTCGAGATCCGTCACCGCAGAGAAGTCGACCACCGTGAAATAACCGGCGCGCGGAGTCGATACCTCAGCACCGGGCACTGTGCGACAGGCCGGCACCAGAACCTCTGCGCGGGCCCGCAAAGAAGCCCGGTTCTCGGTGACGAAGCGAGAGTCGCCGCTGAGCATGTCGGCCATCCCGATCTGCATCGGGCCGCCGGCCGTGAACGAGAGGAACTGTTTGACCGTCTGAACGGCCTGTCGAACCTCAGGTGAGGCGATGACCCAGCCGATCTTCCATCCCGTGGTGTTCCAGGATTTGCCCGCCGAGGAGACCGTGACGACCCGTGCGGAATCCTCGATCGCCACGGCGGGAGGGACATGCCCCTGATCGGTGAGGACGAGCTGTTCGTAGACCTCATCGGAGAGCACCCAGGCGTCGACCGACTCGGCCGCTTGACCGATGCGGGCGAGACCGTCGGTCGAGAAGATGAACCCGGTGGGATTGTGCGGAGTGTTGAGGAGGATGATTTCTGGTTCGACCTCGGCGACCACCCGATCGAAGGTCTCCCAATCCGGGACGAAGCCGCCGTGGCCATCGGGCAGGATCGGCACCGTGTGCAGTGTGCCGCCTGCGGCGGCGATCGCCGCAGGATAGGAATCGTAGAACGGTTCGAATGCGACGAGCGAACCGCCGCGGGGCAGAAGCGCGAGGATTGCTGCCGTCAGCCCCTCTGTGGCGCCCGCCGTGTAGAGCACCTCGTCGGGGGAGACGTTCTGACCGAAATCACGACCGCGCTGAGCGGCCACAGCCTCGAGCAGCTGGGGGAATCCCTGACCAGGGGCGTACTGATTGAAACCGGCCCGCATCGCTTCGGCGGTGGCGGCGATGAGTTCGTCCGGAGGCTCCGTGCCGGGAGCACCCTGCCCGAGGTTGACGGCTCCGACTTCGGCGGCGAACTTCGTCATCTGCCCGTAGATGGTCTCTCCGATCGACCCGTCAGGGTTGGTCAGACCTGCTGATTCGGCCATCGAATGCCACAGCGGGGCCCCCATGATGTCCGGCATCACGACACCTCCGCAGGGGCAACGCGCCCGAGCCGGTCCAGAGCCGCCTCGTGGAGTCGCGAATTGCTGGCCAAGGCGTTGCCGCCGAAGGGACCCGGGGTCCCTGCGGTGTTCGTGAAGGTGCCTCCGGCTTCGAGGACGATGGGCACGAGCGCACCCATATCGTAGAGTGCGAGCTCCGGTTCGCAGGCAAGGTCGACCGCGCCCTCGGCCAGCAGCATATAGGAGTAGAAGTCGCCGTAGCCGCGCGTACGCCACAGCGAATCGCAGAGGTCGAGGAACTCGTCGAGGATTCCGAGTTCCTTCCAGCCCGACAGTGAGGAGTACGACAGCGACGCATCGGCGAGAGCATCGACCGAGGACACGGTGATGCGTTCGGCTGGGGATCCGAGCTCGGTGGCATAGGCGCCCTGACCGGCTTCCGCCCACCACCGGCGACCGAGTGCGGGAGCGGAGACCACTCCCAGCAGCGGCTGGTCGCCGTCGTAGAGCGAGATCAGCGTCGCCCACACGGGTACTCCGCGCACGAAGTTCTTCGTCCCGTCGATCGGATCGATGATCCATCGTCGCGATGAGTCCCCGTGGGCTCCGAATTCCTCACCGAGCACGCTGTCCTCGGGGCGAGCCTCGGTGAGGCGAGTCATGATCGCCTTCTCCACCGCACGGTCGCATTCGGTGACAGGGGTGAGGTCGGGTTTGGTTTCGACAGCGAAGTCCTGGGCCCGGAAATGCGGGTGGCTGATGGCATCGGCAAGATCGGCGAGTGCGATCGCCAGGTCGAGGTCGTTCATGCCTCCAGCCTATCCAGTCGAGGGCAGCAGCCGGCGCAGGGACTCCAGCCGCGAGACTCCTCCGGGCCCGGCCTTACCGTCGGCCACCCACTCATCGAGTCGGCAGCCGGGGGAGTCGGCGAGGTGAGTGCACCCACGGGGGCACTCGGCCGTGGCGTCGACGAGCTCCGGGAACGCCGAGATCAGGGTCTCCCGGTCCACATGGGCAAGACCGAAGCTGCGCACTCCCGGGGTGTCGATGAGCCATCCGCCGCGCTCCAACGGCAGACACACTGCCGAGGACGAGGTGTGCCGCCCGCGCCCGGTGACATCGTTGACGTGGCCCGTCGCGCGCTCGGCGGCGGGAACGAGGACGTTGGTCAGGGTCGATTTGCCCACGCCCGAATGGCCCACGAGGACGCTGATGCGTCCCCGCAGACGTTCGGCCACCTCGGCGTGGGGTTCGCTCTCGTTACGATCAGAATCGTCCGCGTCACAAGCGGAATCGTTCGCGTCATGCGCAGAATCGTTCGCGGTCGATTCGGTCGTGGCCGTATCGGATGACTCGGCAGCGGGGGCGACGGAGGACTCGACGATGTCGACCCCGGAGGCGGAGAACCGTTCCTGCAACTCCGTGGCCGGGTGCAGGTCGGTCTTCGTGACGATCAGCAGGGGAGTGATCCCCGCATCGAAGGCGGCGACGAGGGCGCGGTCGATGAGTCCGAACGAGGGGTCGGGGTCCATGGTGGCCGTGACGATGCCCATGACGTCGACATTGGCCACGAGGACGCGCTCGGTCGGGTCGGTGTCATCGGCGCTGCGGCGCAGCAGGGTCTGCCTTTCGGTGATCTCCACCAGTCTGGCCAGGGTTCCCTCCGCTCCCGAGGTATCGCCGACGAGGCGGACGATGTCGCCGGGGACGATCGCCTGCTTGCGCAGGTGCGAGGCGCGCACCGCCGTCACCGAGGTGGCCCCACGTGAGCGTTTCCCCTTCTTCCGAGTCGGGGGAGTCGAGGGGAAGTTCCCATCGTCGTCGGCGAGGATGACGCGGTACCGGCCCCGATCGACCGCGGTGACCAGACCGGACACGGCATCCTTGTGGTCCGGGCGGTTCTTCGTCCGGGGGCGCGAACCGCGGCGGTTCGGTCGGGGACGGTAGTCCTCGTCGCGGAAGATCTTCGCCATATCAGGCTCCGGGGGTGAGCATGGCTTCCCACAGCTGAGTGAAAGCAGGCAGGGTCTTGGCGACGGTGCCGGCGTTCTCGACGACCATTCCGTTGTTGCGCAGGGCGAGGACGGCGCCGGCCATGACCATGCGATGGTCGTGGTAGGTGTGCCACAGTGCCGGGCGCAGCTGGCTGGTGCCGGTGATCGTCAGCGCATCGGGATGCTCGACGACGTCGACGCCGATGGCTCCGTACTCCCGGGTCAGGGCGGATAGGCGATCGGTCTCGTGCCCGCGCAGATGTCTGATTCCGCGCAGCTGCGAGGTGCCTTCGGCCAGAGCCGCGAGAGCCGAGACCACGGGGGTGAGCTCGCCGACGGCTGACAGGTCGAGATCGACAGCGGTGAGCCGCTCAGGGCCCTGCACATGCAGTCCGTCCCGGTCGAGGCGCACCGTCGCTCCGAAGGCTTCGGCGATCTCACGGAAGCCGTCGCCGGCCTGGGTCGTGTGCGCGGGCCAACCGGCGATGGTCAGGGAACCACCGGTGGCGACGGCTGCCGCAGCGAAGGCGGCGGCGTTGGACAGGTCGGGTTCGACCTGGACGTCGAGACCGCGGGGGAGCCCGGGTTCGACGATCCAGCGTTCGGGTTCGGGTTCGCTGATGTCGACGCCCGCGTCCCGGAGGACCTCGATCGTCATATCCACGTGCGTTCGGCTGGGCACCGTGTCCGCGGTGTTGGTCAGTTCGAGGCCCAAAGGCATGACGGGGGCCGAGAGCAGCAGTCCCGAGACGAACTGACTGGAGGCGCTGGCGTCGATGCCGAGGTGGCCGCCGCGCAGGTTCGAGTCGGCGTGGATGGTCATCGGCAATGTTCCGTCGGCGGAGGTGATCGAAGCACCGAGCTCGCGCAGAGACTCGATCGTCACCGACATCGGCCGCACCCTGGCCTGCTCGTCGCCGTCGAGGGTGACTTCACGTCCGGTCAGCGCGGCGAGCGGGGGAATGAAGCGCATCACGGTTCCAGCGAGGCCGCAGTCGATGGTGATCGACTCCGAATCCTGTACCGCTGGAGCGTTCCCGCCGGCGAAGGGGATCGGCTCGATGTGGAGTTCATCTTCGTCTTCGTCGATCACAGCACCGAGGCGGCGCAGCGCTTCGACCATCAGCAAGGTATCGCGGCTGCGCAGCCATCCCCTGAGGTCCGAGCCGGAACGGGCCAGAGCCGCGAGGATGAGATAGCGGTTCGTCAGGGACTTCGAACCGGGAACGGAGACGGTGGCAGAGATGGCGGAACCGGCGACCGGCGGCTGCCAGTCGCCGGTCACCGGGGGAGTGTGCGTGGAGATGTCAGTCAACTCCGAGTGCGCTCAGAGCCTGCTTCGAGGTGTCTTCGACACTCGACCACAGGTCTTCGGCCGCATGCTGTGTCCGCCACCACAGACCGGGGCGTCCGGCGGTGTCGACGGCGGCGAGCAGGGCACCGCCGAGCATCGATGTGCGCAGGAGTGTGCGTTCGTTGCGGGCCTTCTTCTCGTCCTTCGACGTCGTCTTGTCGGCAGACAGACGCTCACCGACGGTGTCGAGCAGGTATGTGCCGACGAGGATCGATGCGCTGAGGCGGGGGAAGCGCCCGATGGCCAGCATCGAACCGGCAGCGACCTGTGCCACACCGGTTGCCCGGGCGAGAGTCACTGCGTCGACCGGAACGTCGACCTGCTTGCTGGCCTGGTTGAGGAGCGGGCCGACCGATGCGGCCGCTGCCTCCGGCTTGCGCAGTCGTTCGACGCCGTTGAGGATGTAGCCGGCGGCCAGCATGGGCCGTGCGATAAGACGAATGGGAGACACAGTGGTCCTTCCTACGTGGCGGTCATCTCACTGGCAAGCATAACTGCTGAGGTGGGAATAGTGGGACGCCGGTCCGATGTTGTACCGGGTGAAGCCATTCGACGGGTGCACGTCGCGAAGTCGACAGGCAGAAGGAGAAGTCTATGAGCGCCACTGCCGTCCTGGAGAGAACGGGCGTACCATTGACTGCGATGACCGAATCAGTCAAAGAAGCCCCCGAAACGGACGCCGAGAGGTCGGCGCGTTTCGAGCGGGATGCTCTGGAATATGTCAACCAGCTCTACGCAGCTGCTCTGCGTATGACACGCAACCCGGCAGACGCCGAGGACCTCGTCCAGGAAGCCTATGCGAAGGCCTACGCGGCCTTCCACCAGTACAAGCCCGGAACCAACCTCAAGGCGTGGCTGTACCGGATCCTGACGAACACCTTCATCAACAACTACCGCAAGAAGCAGCGCCAGCCGCAGGAGCACGGCAGCGAGGACATCGAAGACTGGCAGATCGCACAGGCGAACAGCCACTCGTCCTCCGGCGGTCGTTCCGCTGAGCTCGAAGCTCTCGACCACCTTCCCGACTCCGACGTCAAGGAGGCGCTCTCGGCCCTGCCCGAAGACTTCCGGATGGTCGTCTACTATGCCGATGTCGAAGGCCTGCCGTACAAGGAGATCGCCGAGATCATGGAGACGCCGATCGGCACGGTGATGTCGCGTCTTCACCGAGGCCGCCGACAGCTGCGCGAGATGTTGGCCGACTACGCCGCCGACCGCGGTTTCGTGAGTCCCGAGGGAGGTGCGAAATGAGTGACGAAGAATGCTGCGAAAGCGTGAGAACCGAGTCTCTCATGCGCATCTACCACTATCTCGACGGAGAGCTGACGACGACGGAGATCCGCGAGATCTCGATCCACCTCGAACAGTGCCCGTCATGTCATGACGAGTACGAGATCGAAGCGCTGCTCAAGGAGCTCGTCCGTCGTTCGTGCAGCCACGATCGTGCCCCGATGGGACTGCGTGAGAAGATCCGCCAGCGGATCGCACTCGAACAGAACTCCTGACCGGCGGCCCGGGTACAGCCCGGAACCTCGGACACAACGAAGGCGGGAAGAGATTCGAATCTCTTCCCGCCTTCGTCATTCACTGAACGAATCAGCGATTCATGCGTTTGGACGCTTGCCGTGGTTTGCTTTCTTACGGCGGCGATCGCGACGCTTACGGCCACGCTTGCTCATTGTGCCCTCCTTTGATAGACGCTCAATTGTCTCATAATGCCCGAGCAGAGCAAAGTCGGCGCACGTCACAGACCTTGCCGATCCGCCTCGACGCGATGGTGCGATTGTCACCTCGGGTGCTGCTCGGCCGAGTAACGCGAAGACGCCTCAGCTGTCGCCGAGGACGTCCTGGACTCCCAGCCAGTTGAACCAGCCGCGGTGGAGAACCAGCCAGGCCAGCAGACCGTAGCCTTCCTGCGCCGGCAGATGGTCCCGTGACGAAGCGACCTCGCGCTGCCAGACCGGATGGCCGAGGAGCGGAGTGAAGGTGTCGACATAGGTGATGCCGCGCCGCTTGGCCACATCGGAGAAGCTGGCGTTGAGCTCAGCGATGCGACGATTGCGATCACCGTCGTGCTCCGGCGGTGGGCCCAATACGAATGTCGAGACCTTCCGGGCCAATGCTTCGTCGAGGATATTGGCCACATCGAGTCGAGCCCGGGCCACGGAACGACCCGAATCGAGATCCCCGGATCCCAGTGCAAGCACCAGGCGGTTGTCCCCGTCCGGAGAGAACCGCAGGGACGCCTCGGCGATGGTGCGGGCATGAAGGCCGGCGGAATCCTCTGACGGTACGGCCAGGGGATACACCTTGAGCTCCGGCAGACTCGGCAGAGTCCGCGCCGTCACCCGACCGACCCATCCGAGGCCACGGCCATCGCCGTGGCCGGCGACCAAAGGGCCTCCGACCACGGCGATGGTAGTGGTGACGTCGCTGCTCACCGGCTGAAGATCCGGTCGACGAGTTCCTTCTGCTGTGCATCGTGGAAGTGCTTGAGTCCAGTCGATGTGGCTGCAGAAGCGGCACGGGAGATGACCTTGACCTCACGGCCGCCGAGGAGCTCGGGCAGGTGCAGCGCCATGAAGGGCCATGCGCCCTGGTTCTCCGGCTCTTCCTGAGCCCAGACGATCTCGGCGTCGGCCGGGAAGCGGTCGAGCACGGCGGTGATGGCCTCTTCGTCGAGTGGGTAGAGCTGCTCGAGGCGGACGAGAGCCAACTTCTGGTCGTTGTCCTTCTCGCGCTTGGCCTTGAGCTCCCAGTAGAGCTTGCCGGAGACGAGGACGACACGCTCGACCTGCGAGGCATCGACGTCCGTATCGTCGATGACGGCCTGGAACTTGCCCGAGGTGAACTCCTCCGGCGAGTTCGCCGCAGCCTTGAGACGCAGCATCGACTTCGGGGTGAAGACGATGAGCGGACGCTTGTTCGTCGTCGAGGCGTGGCGACGCAGCAGGTGGAAGTACGAGGCGCCCGAGGACGGATAGGCGACCGTCATATTGTTCTCCGCGCACAGTTGGAGGTAGCGCTCGATGCGGCCCGAGGAGTGGTCGGGTCCCTGCCCCTCGTAACCGTGAGGCAGGAGCATGACGACACCGGAGTTCTGCTGCCACTTCTGCTCGGAGGAGGAGATGAACTCGTCGATGACGGACTGCGCACCCTGTGCGAAGTCACCGAACTGAGCCTCCCACGCCACAAGAGCGTCCTTGCGTTCGACGGAGTACCCGTATTCGAAGCCGACGGCGGCGTACTCGCTGAGCAGGGAATCGTAGACCCAGAAGCGAGCCTGCTCCTCGGTGAGGTTCTGCAGCGGGGTCCACTCGTTGCCGTTCACCGAGTCGATGAGCACCGAGTGGCGCTGGACGAACGTTCCGCGGCGGGAGTCCTGGCCCGCCAGTCGCACCGGCACACCGTCCATGAGCAGTGAACCGAAGGCCAGAAGCTCGGCGAAGCCCCAGTCGATGCCGCCTGAGAGCGACATCTCCTTGCGCTTCTCGAGCAGCGCCCGCAGCTTCTTGTGAACCGTGAAGCCGTCGGGGATCTCCGTGAAGGCCTCACCGATGCGCTGGAGCGTCTCGGGGCTGATGGCCGTCTCGGCATTGTTGAAGGCCTCGATGTCGCTGGGCTCGTAGGGAGCGTTGAACGCTTCCCCGTCGTAGGGGCCGGTCTCGGCCTCCTTGGTCTCGGCGAACGCCGATTCCAGCTTCGACTGGTAGTCCTTGAGCGCCTCGGCGGCCTCTTCGTCGGTGATGCACTTCCTGCCCACGAGCGATTCGGTGTAGAGCTTGCGCACCGAACCCTTCTTCTCGATGAGCGAGTACATCGTCGGCTGGGTCATCGACGGATCGTCGCCCTCGTTGTGGCCGCGACGGCGGTAGCACACGAGGTCGATGACGACGTCCCGGTTGAATTCCTGGCGGTATTCGAAGGCCAGACGAGCCGCCCGGACAACGGCCTCGGGGTCATCGCCGTTGACGTGGAAGATCGGGGCGTTGATCGACTTGGCGACGTCCGTGCAGTAGAACGAAGACCGCGCCGAGGCGGGGGGAGTGGTGAACCCGACCTGGTTGTTGATGATGACGTGGACCGTTCCACCGGTGCGGTAGCCGCGCAGCTCGGAGAGGTTGAGCGTCTCGGTGACCACGCCCTGACCGGCGAATGCGGCATCGCCGTGGACGAGGACCGGCAGCACGGTGAAGCCCGACTCGCCCTGGTCGATGAGATCCTGCTTGGCGCGCACGATGCCCTCGAGTACCGGGTCGACGGTTTCGAGGTGGCTGGGGTTGGCAGCGACGTAGACACCGGTGGTGTTGCCTGCCGGTGAGGTGAACGAACCCTTGGTGCCCAGGTGGTACTTCACATCACCCGAGCCCTGGACACTGTCCGCGGACATGGTGCCGTCGAACTCACGGAAGATCTGCGCATAGGACTTGCCGGCGATGTTCGTGAGCACATTGAGGCGACCGCGGTGGGCCATGCCGATGGCGACCTCGTCGAGGCCGGTGTCGGCGGACTGGTTGAGGATCTCGTCGAGCAGGACGATCGCGGACTCTCCGCCTTCGAGGCTGAAGCGCTTCTGTCCGATGTACTTCGTCTGGAGGAAGGTCTCGAAGGCCTCGGCGGCATTGAGGCGGCCGAGGATGTGTCCCTGCTCCGAACGGGTGAGCTCCTGATGCGGAACCTCGATCTTCGACTGGAACCAGCGGCGCTGGACCGGGTCGGCGATATGCATGTATTCGAATCCGGTGGTCCGGCAGTAGCTCTCGCGCAGCAGTCCGAGGATGTTGCGGAAGGGCATCATCGGCTTCGCGCCGAATCCGCCGGTGGGGAACTCGCGTTCGAGATCCCACAGGGTCAGACCATGCTGGTTGATGTCGAGATCCGGGTGCGACCGCTGACGGTAGACCAGCGGATCGATATTGGCCATGAGGTGGCCGCGCGTGCGGTAGGCATCGATGAGTTCGATGACGCGTGCGGTCTTGTTGACGTCGTCCTGGTCTTCGGCCGAGACGTCGGGAACCCAGCGGACCGGCTCGTACGGCAGACGCAGGGATTCGAAGACATCGTCGTAGAAGCCGTCTTCGCCCAGCAGGTAGCTGTGGACCAGCTTGAGGAACTCGCCCGAACCGGCGCCCTGGATCACGCGGTGATCGTAGGTCGAGGTCAGGGTCAGCACCTTGGACACGGCCAGGGAGTTGATGGTCTGCTGGCTGGCGCCCTGGAATTCGGCGGGGTAGTCAAGCGCGCCGACGCCGATGATGCAGCCCTGGCCCTTGGTCAGACGCGGCACGGAGTGGACGGTGCCGATTCCTCCGGGGTTGGTCAGCGAGACGGTGGTGTCGGCGAAGTCGTCGGCAGTGAGCTTGCCCTGCCGTGCCTTGTCGACGAGGCCGTCGTAGGCGTCGACGAACTGGCGGAAGGTCAGCGTCTCGGCCTTCTTGACATTGGGCACCAGCAGGGTGCGGGATCCGTCCTTCTTCGGCACGTCGATGGCGAGGCCGAAGTTGATGTGGGCGGGGGAGATCATCACGGGCTTGCCGTCGCGGACGTCGTAGGAGACGTTCTGCGAGGGGAAGTTCTGCAGGGCGCGGATCACGGCATAGCCGATGAGGTGGGTGAAGGAGACCTTCCCACCACGGGTGCGCTTGAGGTGCGAGTTGATGACGATCCGGTTGTCGATGAGCGCCTTGGCAGGCAGGGCCCGGACCGAGGTGGCGGTCGGGACTTCGAGCGACTCATCCATGTTCTTGGCGATGAGCTTCGCGGGGCCGCGCAGGGGAGTGATCGTCTCCTCCGGTGCGGGCTTCGGTGCGGCGTCCTTCTCGGAGACCTTCGGCACGGACTTGGTCTCGGCCTTCAGCGTCTCGGACTCAGCCGAGGACGGGGTGACTCCGCGAGAGGTCGCCGGAGCGGCGACGGGGGCAAGGGCCTTGGTATCCGACTTCTTTGCGGCCGGCTTCGCCTCCTGTTTGGCGGCCGGCTCGGCAGCGGACTGAGCGCCTCCGCCGTTCTTTTCGTACTTGTCGAAGAAGGGCCACCAGGACTGGTCGACCGAATTCTTATCTGACTTGTACTGCTCATACAATTCCTCGACCAGCCACTCATTCGACCCGAAGTCTTCAACGGTGCGGTTCGGAGTATTGACGGACACGGCGTTGATCGCCTACTTCCTGATTCAAGACTTGCTGCTTAACGACATCTCCAAGCCTAACGTGATGTGCCATCGAATGTGCAGTTAAGGGACAATAGTGTTATGCGTTTCATCTCAAATGACCCGAACACCGATCTCACCTACTCCGATGTGTTCCTCGTCCCGAAATCCTCGGTGCTGACTTCGCGCTTCGAGGTCGACCTCACGACCACCGATCCGACCGGCTCGACGACGCCGCTCGTCGCCGCGAATATGACCGCGGTGTCCGGTCGTCGGATGGCTGAGACGATGGCCCGTCGCGGGGGACTGGCGGTGCTGCCGCAGGACATCCCGCTGACCGCTGCGCAGGAGACCATCGCCTGGGTGAAGAGCCGGGACCGGATCTTCGAATCTGCTCTGCGCTTCGTGCCCGAGGACACAGTGCTCAATGCCCTGCACGTGCTGGCCAAGCGTCCGCACGGCTTCGGCGTCGTCGTCGACGCCGCGGGTAAGTTCGAAGGCACCATCAATGCCGCGGATCTGCGCGGAGTCGACCGCTTCACCTCGGTGGCGGAACTGGTGGACTCCTCACCCCATGTCATCCGCGCCTCCGACGTCGACTGGGAGGACACCGCGCAGCTGGAGTCCCTATTCGAGCGGATGACGGAATCGCGGGCCGAGTTCGCCGCCGTCGTCGACGACGAGAACACGGTGCTCGGCAGCCTGACTCCGAAGTCGCTGCTGCGCTCGTCCATCTACACCCCCAATCTCGATGATCAGGGACGGCTGAAGATCGCCGTGGCCATCGGCGTCAACGGTGCCGCGGTCGAACGCGCCACGTCACTGGTCGAGGCCGGTGCCGACGTCCTCGTCGTCGACACCGCGCACGGTCATCAGGTGAAGATGCTCGACACGCTGTCGGCGATCGCCGATGCCGAGCTCGGGGTGCCGATCGTGGCCGGCAACGTCGTCACGCCGAAGGGGTCCGCGACCTGGTCTCCGCCGGTGCCGACATCGTCAAGGTCGGCGTCGGCCCCGGAGCCATGTGCACGACTCGGATGATGACCGCCGTCGGTCGTCCGCAGTTCTCTGCTGTGCTCGAATGCGCCGAGGCGGCTCGCGAGCTGGGGGCCCATGTGTGGGCCGACGGCGGAGTCCGCTATCCCCGCGACGTCGCCCTGGCTCTGGCCGCCGGAGCCTCGCAGGTCATGGTCGGATCCTGGTTCGCCGGGACCCACGAATCTCCCGGCGACCTGCTGATCGACGGTGAAGGCCGGAAGTACAAGGAGAGCTTCGGAATGGCTTCGGCACGGGCCGTGGCCAATCGCACCCGCACCGAATCGGCCTTCGCCCGAGCACGGAAGGGGCTGTTCGAAGAGGGCATCTCGTCGTCGACCATGTACATCGACCCCGAATCTCCCGGTGTCGAGGACCTGCTCGACGGCATCACTTCGGGCGTCCGCAGCTCCTGCACCTACGCCGGCGCCGCAGCCTCGGCGAATTCGCGCGTCTGGCCGCGGTCGGAGTCCAGAGCGCCGCCGGTTACGAAGAGGGCCGACCGCTGTCGGGAAGTTGGTAAGATCTCCTCATGCACAGTGACAGTCCCGGCCGGCGGGAAGCCGGCGCCCCAGATGACGATCCTCACCCCGCGAGGGTCTCACGCTTCACCTGCTCTGCTCAGCAGACAGCGAACGGCGGGGACAGTCACTGATGGAATGGATACTCCTCGCCCTCGCACTGCTGCTCATCCTCGGCACCGGCGTCTTCGTCGCCGCCGAATTCTCACTGCTGACCCTCGACCGTCATACCGCCGATAAGGCGGTCGAGGACGGCGTCGTCGGCGCGAAGACGCTGCGGCGCTCGATGACCCACCTGTCAACCCAGCTCTCGGCGGCGCAGGTGGGCATCACGATCACCACTCTGCTCACCGGTTACCTCATGGAACCGTCCTTGGGCAGGCTGCTCGCGCCGCTGTTCGAGGCTTGGGGCGTCGGTCCCGGTCTCGCAGCACCGATGGCGCTGACCATCGCGCTCATCGTCTCCACGGTGGGATCGATGATCTTCGGAGAGCTCGTGCCGAAGAACCTCGCCATCGCCGTTCCGCTGGCGACGGGCCGCATCGCGGCTCCGATGCAGTACCTATTCTCCATCGTCTTCAAGCCTGTCATCGCAGTCCTCAACGGCACGGCGAACAAGATCCTCATGTCGATGGGCATCGAACCGCAGGAGGAGGGTTCGGTCGGTCGCTCTCCCGAGGAGCTGACCTCACTCGTGCGCCACTCCGCAGAGGAGGGAGTCCTCGACGAGCAGACGGCGGGTCTGCTGGAGCGGACCCTGAGCTTCTCCGAACGCACCGCCGAAGACGTGATGACCCCGCGCACACGCATGTCCACGGTCGACAAGGACACCACGGCTCGACTGATCATCGAGCAGGCACGTGACACCGGATTCTCCCGCTTCCCCGTGGCGGCCGAGGACAAGGACCACATCGTCGGCGTCGTCCACGTCAAACAGGCCTTCGCCGTGCCTCCGGGCAACCGCGACGACGCCTATGCAGGAGGGCTGATGACCGAGGTTCGTGAGATCCCGGAGACCCAACGCCTCGATCCGCTGCTCTTGGAGCTGCGGGCCACAGGTCTGCAGATGGCCGTGGTCGTCGATGAGTTCGGCGGCACGGCCGGAGTCGTCACCCTCGAGGATGTCGTCGAAGAGCTCGTGGGAGAGGTCGCCGATGAGCACGATCGGATGCGCGTCGCGGCACGACCGGCTCGCGACGGCTCCTGGATCGTGCCCGGTCAGCTGCGGCCCGATGAGATCTCGTCGACGATCGGTGTGACGATCCCGGAGGACTCGGACTACGAGACTCTGGCCGGATTCGTGCTCAAGGAGCTCGGACGGATTCCCGAACCGGGTGACGAGGTCCGCACGGACGATGCCCGCATCGTGGTCGAACGGATGCACGGTCGACGCATCGAGCGCCTCCGGGTGGTGCTGCGCGCCGCCGACGCAGGAGCTTTCGAGGCCGGAGGTGAGAAGCGATGAGCGCCGATTGGTTCGGTCTGGTCTGGCTGGTCGTTCTCCTCCTGGGCAACTCCTTCTTCGTCGCCGCCGAGTTCGCTGTCGTCGCGGCCAAACGCTCACAGATCGAGCCGCGCGCGGCCGAAGGCTCCGCAGCGGCGAAGACAGCGCTCTATGCGATGGAACACGTGTCGCTGATGCTTGCGATCTGCCAGCTCGGCATCACCGTGTGCTCACTGCTACTGGGCAACGTGGCCGAACCGGCCATCCACCATCTGCTCGCCGGTCCGCTCGAGGGCCTGGGGATTCCCGCGGGACTGTCCTCGACGATCTCCTTCATCCTGGCACTCGGCGTCGTGACCTACCTGCACGTGGTGATCGGCGAGATGGTGCCGAAGAACCTGGCTCTGGCGGCGTCCGGCCAGGCCGTGATGCTGTTGGCGACACCACTGGTGTTCCTGGCCCGAGTCTTCGGATTCGTCATCCGTCCTCTCAACGGACTGGCCAACGGGATCCTGCACCTGTTCAAGATCGAGGCCCGCGACGAGGTCAACGAGGCCTACACGATCGAGCAGGTCGAATCGATCGTGGCCGAGTCGAAGCGCGAGGGACTGCTCAGCGATGACACCGGGCTGCTCAAGGGCGCCATCGAGTTCAGCGACAAGACCGCGTCCGACATCATGGTCCCGATGTCCGAGCTCATCACGATCTCGGACAAGGTGACCCCGAACGAGCTGGTGACCCTGGTCGGCAAGACGGGCTTCTCTCGGTACTTCGTCGTCGGTGACGACGGATATCCGGAGGACTATCTCCACATCAAGGACGTCCTCTACGCGGATACGGAAGAGGCGTTCGATGCTCCGGTGCAGAGCAAGCGCTTCCGTCCTCTGTTCACGGTCACGGCCGATGACGAAGTCGAGGAGGCTCTGGCTCAGATGCAGAAGGCCGGAATCCACGTCGCCCGCGTCATCGACTCGCAGGCGCAGGTTCTCGGTCTTCTCTTCCTCGAGGACGTGCTCGAAGAGCTCGTCGGTGAGGTTCAGGACGCGATGCAGCGAGGGCGATTCGACTTTCGCAGCTGAGCATCCTGCACCCGAGCATTCCGAGCCGGCTCAATTGCCTGCCTCACCCGGTCGCCCCGGCGGCGGATTCCTGTCTTCAGGAGTCCGCCGCCGGGGCGCTGTACCAGTTGACGGTGTATTCGGGGCGCTGTTTTCGAGGCGGCGTATTCGACGGCGCTGTAGGAGCTCGCCCGGGGGAGGCGCCGTTCGACGTGGAGACCCATTCGTGACCGACTGTGTAACGGTTCGTAACGAAACAGTGATTCAGGACACCTGGAGTAGGGCGCCTGTAGTGATTCGTGACCAATCACTGGTGGTGAATGACCTGGTCACACGCCGTGTATGCCCTGAAGGTGACATTCTGTAACGATGTCTTTATAGTGTTGTGACATAGGCTTTCGGGTGCCCGACAGAGGGCCTCCACCGCACAACTTTCACCAACAGTATGGAGCACTATGTCGAGTCAGCTCTCGACCGTCGAGGCGCCGCCGGTTCGCCGACGTGATCTGCGCAAGCAGAACGCCTCTTCGCAGGTTTCGACCATCAACTCCGCGCATCCCGTGACATCGCAGTCGCGGAACGCCGCATCCGCAGCCCTCTCGCCCCGCCGTGCGGCCATGGCCGCCGAGGCCCGCGCCGCAGCGGGTTCACCGCGACGGGCGGCGATGGCCAAAGAGGCTTCGCAGCCGATGACCCCGGCGGGTCATACGTCCACGCTGGCTGCCGCTCACCTCGGCAACCGCGGTTCCGACGGTTCGCTGCTGCGCTCGGTCCGCAGCCGCCAGGTCACGACCTTCTCCGCTCTGGCCACCGTCTCGGTCACCGGCACCGCCATCGCCGCTGTGATGGTCGCCGGAAACATGAGCGGGAACCAGGAAGTCAAGGTCGACGACACCGCCGCTCAGTCCGAACCGCGTGCGATCAGCGCCGAGTCGGTCTCCGCCGACATCAAGGTCGACAAGGACGATAAGACCTCGATGACCATCGGCGCCCCGAGCGCCAAGCAGACCAAGGTCGATGCGGCGTCTCGTGCGATCACGAAGACCGTTCTGCCCGGCTGTGACGAAGCAGCACCGAAGGGCGACGCAAGCAACGGCGAACTGCCCGACGGATGGCTGTGCGAGATCGGTGTGGGCAATCACAAACTGCGCACCGATGCGGCCGTGTCGTTTGCGAAGATGAACGCCGCCTTCAAGAAGGACACCGGCAAGGACATCGCCGTCACCGACTCCTACCGGTCGCTGGAATCGCAGGTCTCCGTCGCCGCACGCAAGCCCGGCTTCGCAGCTCGTCCGGGAACCTCCAACCACGGTTGGGGACTGGCTCTGGACCTCGGTGCAGGCACACAGAACGGAACCGGCGAGCAGTACGAATGGCTCGTCGCCAATGCTGAGAAGTTCGGGTGGGAGAACCCGGACTGGGCCAAGCGCAACTCCTACGAGCTCTGGCACTGGGAATACGTGCCGGGTCGCAAAGCCATGAAGGGCGCCTGATCTGGTCGAACATCGCTGATCACAGCCTTCTTGACACCGCGTGCAGTCCCTCGGGTCTGCACGTGGCGTCGTTTTGGGAGGTGGTGCCCAACGGTGATAGAGTTGCACCCGTTGCCCGCGTAGCTCAGTGGATAGAGCGTCTGCCTCCGGAGCAGAAGGTCGTAGGTTCGAATCCTGTCGCGGGCACCACAACACCGCCCATCTCAACTGCTGAGGTGGGCGGTTCTGCATTCGCGACCCGAGTGGTCGGCAGTGCAGACAGGATCTAAGGTAGTCGGAGACGAGACCCGAACCGTGATGTGAGGCATGCGATGTCGGAACCTGGTGATGAGCCCGTCCAGACGAGCACGGGGGATGACGATATCGTCCTCCGTGCGCAGGGCCTGCGCAAGAGCTTCGGCCGCGGCGATACGGCGGTCGACGCCCTCGACGACATCAGCGTCGACTTCGAATCGGGCCGCTTCACCGCCATCATGGGTCCCTCCGGCTCCGGGAAGTCGACGTTCATGCACGTGCTCGCTGGGCTCGATCGCGTCGATTCGGGCTCGATCATCATGCGCGGCCAGGACATCACCCGTCTCAACGACCGACAGCTGACCCAGCTGCGGCGAGATCGCGTCGGCTTCATCTTCCAAGCCTTCAACCTCGTCCCGACGCTGAGTGCCGAGCAGAACATCGAACTGCCGGTGTCTCTGGCCAGGAAGAAGATCGATCGTGAGTGGAAGGCCGAGGTCGTCGAACGGCTCGAACTCGGCGATCGACTCCAGCACCGGCCGCATGAGCTCTCCGGCGGTCAGCAGCAGAGAGTCGCCGTGGCCCGGGCGCTGCTGACCCGGCCGGATGTCATCTTCGCCGATGAGCCCACCGGGAACCTCGACTCCCATGCCGGCGCGGAGGTCCTGTCCCTGCTCGGCCGCGCCACGACCCTGTACGGGCAGACGATCATCATGGTCACCCACGACCCCGTTGCGGCATCGCATGCCGGTCGGGTCGTCCTCCTCAAGGACGGGCGTGCCACGGGCGAAGTCCGCCAACCGACCCGAGAGAGCGTGGTCACGGCGCTGAGCGAACTGAGCTCTCTGTGATCGCAGTCGCCCTCGCGCAGATTCGGATCCACTGGGCCCGGTTCCTCGCAATCGGCCTCGGCATCGCATTGGCTTCCGGATTCGTCGCGACCACCCTGATCATCAACTCCTCACTGCAGGACAGCCTCGAGCATGCCGTGGGGCGCTCATTCGAGAAGTCCGACCTCACCGTCGTCCCGAGCAGAGACGTCTTCGTCGGGGGAGACGAGGCCTCCCCGCTGCTGGGGCCTTTGGCCGAAGTCGACGGCGTGGACACAGCGTCTCTGTCGGCCCGCACGGTGACCACGGGGCGGGGAGCGGCATTCTCCGAAAGTTCCTTCGCGCTGTCACCGGTGCCCGCGGATGAACGGCTCGACACCTTCGACATGATCTCCGGCCAGCGCCCGGACTCGACGACCGACCTCGTCCTCGACACCCGCACGGCAAGCGAACTCAAGGTGGGAGTCGGTGATGAGATCCGCTTCACCGTCGATGCGGTTCCGGTGGAGAGCGGCAACGATGACATGCCCATATATCGTGGTCCGAGTCAGAGCAGCGTCACCTTCTCCGTCGTCGGCATCGCGGAGATGGGGCAGGATCCGGCGATGCCCGGCGCCACTCGAGCACTGACGACCGCCTCTGGCTATCAGGAGTACTTCGCCCAGCAGGGTGATGTCATCGCCATCCAGATCGCCCTCGAAGACGGTGCGGACCCGGAGGCGGTGCGATCCCAGCTGCAGAGGGTCATCGACGATTCGGACCTGGACGGCAGCCTCGAAGCGCTCACCGTGGACGATGCCGTGAAGGCGAAGACCGACCGTCTCTCCGGCGGCAATGCCGTCGTGACCGGACTGCTGCTCGTCTTCGCCGGAATCTCCGTCATCGTCGCCATCCTCGTCGTCTCCAACACCTTCTCCGTCATCGTCGCCGGACGCCGTCGCGAATTCGCACTCCTGCGCTGCCTCGGCGCCACTCGCGTGCAGATGTACGGCTCCGTCGTGGCCGAAGGACTCTTCGTCGGACTGCTCGGGTCGATCTTCGGCGCCCTCGCCGGGGTGGCCGTCAGCCGCGGACTCATGGCCGCGGCCGTGAAGTACTGGCCGGAGGAGTTCCCCTACGACACGCTCACCGTTCCCGTCTCCGCCCTGGTCAGCGGCGTCGTCGTCGGCGCCCTGCTGACGATCGTGGCCACCATGCGGCCGGCCCGCAGCGCCATCGCTGTGACCCCGCTCGAAGCACTCCAGCCCTTCGACGCATCCATCTCTCCCCGCACCCGCGCCCGACCCCGTCAGCTCGTGGGCTTCGGCTTCATCGGACTGGGCATCGTCCTCGTCATCGTCTCTGTCTATGCCGTGTCGACCACCCAGCTGTGGATCCTCGGCGGCGCGGTGGGCGGAGGGCTCGTGGTCACGGGACTGGTGATCAGTTCGGCGAAGATCATCCCGCCCGTCGTCGCGTGGACGGGCGAGGTGCTGTTCAGCCCCTGGGGCGTGCCCGGACAGCTGGCGACCCTGAACACCCTGCGCAATCCGCGCCGCACCGCGGCCACGGCCACGGCGCTGATCATCGGTGTGACCCTGGTGGCGACGATCCTCGTCGGCGGAACGTCGACGAAGGCGACGCTCAGCCACGGACTCGACCAGCGCTATCCCGTCGATATCTCCGTGCCGCTGTCGGGCCTCGTCGACGATGACGAACTCGATGACGTCCGCGAGATCCCCGGTGTGTCGACCGCGGTCATCGCTCACCGCGCCGAGGCGGTCGAAGACTTCAAGGGTTCCCGTCCCGAGATCTTCGTCATCGACCCGGACAGTGCCGAGACCGTGCTCGGTGACGCAGCCGCCGATATCGTCTCCGGTCGCGTCACCGTTCCCGAGGACTACCGCTCTTCGACCGTGCGGGTGAGAGGGCTCAACGAGATGAGCCTGCCCGTGCACAGGGACGGACTCTCCAGCCGCGCGTTCTTCACCACCCCCGATGTCGGCAACGACCTCGGCATCTCAGCGACGACGACGGCCGTGCTCGTCCGTCTCGATGAGGACGTCGAGGTCGACGAGATCACGCGCATCCGCCAGTCCGTGGCCGAGACACTTGACGTCTCGAGCGAAGAGGTCGGCGGTTCGGCCGTCGCCCGCGGCGCCTATTCCGAACTCATCGACGTCATGCTCGCCGGGGCCGTGGCCCTCCTCTTCGTCTCCGTGATCATCGCGCTCATCGGAGTCTCGAACACGGTCAGCCTCTCCGTCATCGAACGCCGGCGGGAGAACGCGCTGATGCGGGCGCTGGGCTTGAGCATCGCGCAGCTGCGGACCCTGCTGGCGCTCGAAGCCGTGCTCATCTCATCGGTGGCCGCGCTGCTCGGGCTCGTCCTCGGCGGTGCCCTGGGCATCGTCGGCACACGGCTGGTCACGCACGACTACTCCACCGACCTCATCGTCGACTTCTCCGCACCGTCCTTCCTCGGCATCCTCGGCGTGGCGATCATCGCGGGGATCCTCTCCGCGCTGGCACCGGCCAGACGAGCGTCTCGCCTTTCACCCGTCGAGGGGCTCAAGATCGACTTCTGATGCGCCCCGGTCGCGGGACGGAAGGTCGGCGTCTGATAGGAAAGAGCTCATGAACTCCGCCCACATCCGCATTCTGATCGTCCTCGGAATCGTCTTCGCCGCCTTCAATCTGCGGCCCGGAGTCACCGGTCTCTCACCGCTGCTCGATGCCATGGGCGCAGAGATCGAACTGAGCGCGGTGTTCCTCGCGATCATCGGCATGCTGCCGCCGCTGCTCTACGGACTCAGCGGCTTCCTCACCCCGCGGCTCTATGCCCGCTTCTCCGGGCTCGGCCTGACCCTGGCCGCGATGGTGATGGTCACGATCGGATTGGGAATCCGCGCGGTCATCGATTCCCAGTCGCTCTTCCTCGCCCTCAGCGTGCTCGCCCTGCTGGGAATGGGCATCGGCAACGTCGTCCTCCCGCCGCTGGTGAAATCGTATTTCCCCGACAAGGTGGCGCTCATGTCGACCGTTCACGTCGGGCTGCTCCAATTCGGCACGTTCATCCCGCCGCTGGTCGCCGTTCCCCTCGCTTCCGGCGTCGGATGGAGGGGGTCGCTCCTCGTCTGGGCCGGGTTCGCGGCTCTGGGAGTGGCCGCCTGGTTCGTCATCCGCATCGTCAGGCCGGCACCAGCCAACGAGGTGGCCGCCGCCGTGGTCGGCGGCAGCGAACTCTCCCGCCTGCTGCGCAGCCCACGGGCGTGGGCGCTGATGACGATGACCGGGCTGACGTCGTTCAACAACTTCATCCTCTTCACCTGGCTGCCGAGCCTGCTCACCCGGTCCGGATTCGATGCGGCCTTCGGCGGAGCGATGCTGGCGCTGGTCACCGCCATCCCCCTCGTCCTCGGCTTCGTCCTGCCGACCCTGGCGCAGAAGATGCGTTCGGCATATCTCATCGTCGTCGGCTTCTGCCTCAGCCTGGCCGTAGGCTACCTGGGCCTGTGGCTGCTGCCGACGGCGGCTCCCGTCCTGTGGACTGTGCTGCTGGGCATCGGCATCTCCACGTTCCCGCTGGCGCTGACGCTCATCACCCTGCGGGCACGTGACGCCGAGGCGGCGGCCGCACTGTCCGGGTTCGTCCAGGGCGGCGGCTACCTGCTGGCGGCCACGGGACCGCTGATCTTCGCGTTCCTCATCCAGAGTTTCGACAGCATGTGGCCGGCATTCGCCGTGGTGCTCGCCTCGGTGGTCGTCAAACTCTTCGTCAGTCACGCTGCGTGCCGGCCCGGCGCGATCTGAACTCCAGTGGGCTTCCGTCCCGATCTGCCGCGGGCATCCGTCTCGTCATGAGAGCGAAGATGACACCGGATTCGTCCTCGCAGTCCGGCCCCGAGTACTCTGTTCGAGTGACCCCGGAAGACCTGCAGACTGCACTCGCGCGCGCCTTGGCGACGGCCGAGGCAGGTCTCGTGGCACCGGGATTCGACACACCCGTCGATGTCCTCGCCCCGACTCGTCCCACACTCGGCGACTGGACGACACCGGCAGCGCTGCGCGCAGCCTCTGCACCCGAACGGCGAACCGAACTCGCGGCACATCTGTGCACTGAACTGAGCCGCCACCCCGAGGTGGCAGACGCCGTCATCGCCGAGCCCGGGTTCGTCAACGTGACCCTGACTCCGGCCGGCCGGGCGCAGGTTGTCTGCGACATCGTCACTGTGGCGGAGACCGACGCCGATGGGAACGCGGGCCAGGATCGTACCCCGCTGCGTTCGCTGCTCGCACCCTCGGACCGGGAGTCGGCACAGGATCTCCTCGCAGACGGAATCGATGTGCACATCGATCCGGTCGCAGTGGACGACCTCCGACGCGGGCATGCCGCCGCGTGCCGCGAACGGCGGCGGGCACAGCGAGCGGGAATCCCGACCGACGGCATCGATGCTGCGAGACTCGAACATCCGTGTGAGACTCGGATGCTCAATGCAGTCGCGGGCCTGCCGTCAGCGCTGGAACGATCACGCCGCCTCGGCGAGGCCGATCCCTTCCTCATGGCACTCCTCGACCTTGCCGACACCGTCGAGGTCTGGATCCGCCGCTGCCCGGTCACCCCGACGGTCGATGAGGACATCACCGTCACCCATACCTCCAGGCTCCTCGCTCTGAGGGCCGTCATCATCGTCCTCGCCGCAGGACTACGACAATTGGGCGCTTCGGCCCCGGAGAGGATCTGATGCCCGCACATATCGCAGGGACACTGCACGCGACACCGGCCCCGGTGTGGCTGCCCTATCCCGATGACGTCAACGCGTTGCTGCCGAGTCTGTGGTCGGACAATGTCACGAAGACCGCCGAGGGAGTGCTCACGATCGCCGGTCATCCCGTGACGGACCTGGCCGAGCAGTACGGCACCCCCACCCTCGTCATGGACGTCGCCGACTTCCGCAGCCGCGCCGAGAGCTACCTGAGCACCTTCTCCCACGCGTTCTCCGTCGACAAGGGCCTGGCCGGAGCCGACGTCTTCTATGCAGGGAAGGCGTTCTTGTGCACGGCGGTCGCCCGATGGGTGCATGAGGCCGGCCTCGGACTCGACACCTGCTCTCTGGGAGAGATGATGATCGCCCGCGCCGCCGGCGTCCCCGGCGACCGCGTCGGACTGCACGGAAACAACAAGTCCGCGGCAGAACTCGAATACGCCCTCGACTACGGTGTGTCCAGGATCTTCGTCGACAGCCTCGACGAGGTCGCTCGACTGGAATCCATCGCAGCGGCCAGAGGTGCCGTCGCCCCCGTCATGCTGCGAGTCACCGTCGGTGTCGAAGCGCACACCCATGACTTCATCGCCACGGCTCACGAAGACCAGAAGTTCGGACTCTCCCTCGCCGATGGCACGGCAGCCCGGGCGGCTCGCCTGGTCGCGGAATCCGAACATCTGCGTCTCGACGGCCTCCACTCGCATATCGGATCGCAGATCTTCGACATCTCCGGATTCCAGGTCGCCGCCGCACGCGTTCTCGCATTCCGCGCCGAGATCATGGGCGAACACGGCATCGACCTGCCCGATGTCGACCTCGGCGGCGGTTTCGGAATCCGCTACACCTCGCAAGACACCCCGATCCCGGTCGCGGAGATGGCCGAGGAGCTCGCCTCCGTCGTCGCCAAGGAATGCCGGGGGCTGGGTACGAGCGTTCCTCGGATCTCCATCGAACCCGGACGAGCGATCGTCTCCCCGGCGGTGTTCACGCTCTACGAAGTCGGCACCGTCAAGCAGGTGAGCACCGACAGCGGCCTGCGCACCTATGTCGCCGTCGACGGGGGCATGAGCGACAACATCCGCACCGCTCTCTATGACGCGGACTATTCGTGCACTCTGGCCAACCGGAACTCTTCCGCTGAACCCGCCATCGTGCGCGTCGTCGGCAAGCACTGCGAATCCGGCGACATCATCGTCCGCGACGAGTACATGGGCGCCGACGTCACCGCGGGCGACCTCGTCGCAGTCCCGACCACCGGGGCGTACTGCCGGTCGCTGTCCAACAACTACAACCACCTGCCCCGGCCGGGCGTGCTCGCCGTCGAGGCCGATAGAGTTGAGTGGATCGTGACACCCGAGGACCACGCGCAGATGTTCGCCACCGACCCGGGCATGACCGGGGGAGGAGCACCGAACTGATGAGCCTGGGAGACAAGAGCGAAAAAGGTGAGAAAATGCAGGCATTGAAGGTTGCCATGCTCGGATGCGGAGTCGTCGGCACGGAAGTCGCCGCCCGTATTCAGAACCGGGCAGAAGGCCTGGCCGAACGCATCGGCGCTCCGCTGGAGCTGAGCGCCATCGTCGTCCGCGATGCCTCTAAGGCCCGTCCGGGAATCGATGAGAAGCTGCTCACGACCGACGCCGAGGCGGCCATCGCCGGCGCCGATATCGTCGTCGAGCTGATGGGCGGGATCGAACCCGCACGCTCGCTCATCACCGCGGCGCTGCGCCAGGGATCATCCGTCGTGACCGCGAACAAAGCGCTGCTGGCCGCCAGCTACGGCGAACTCATGTCCGCGGCCGATGCCGCCGGTGTGCGCCTCGAGCACGAAGCAGCGGTGGCCGGAGCGATTCCGATCATCCGTCCCGTCGGCGATTCGCTGGCCGGTGACCGGATCGAGCGCATCATGGGCATCGTCAACGGAACGACGAACTACATCCTCGATCAGATGGACTCCGAAGGCTGGGACTTCGACCAGGCGCTCACCGCCGCTCAGGAGCTCGGATACGCAGAGGCCGATCCGACCGCTGACATCGGCGGTCACGATGCGGCTGCGAAGGCCGCGATCCTGTCGTCTCTGGCCTTCCATGCTCCCGTGTCGATCGATGACGTCCACGTCGAGGGCATCGAAGGCATCACCGCCGAGATGGTCGAGACCGCCCGGGACCAGGGATTCGTCATCAAACTCCTGGCCGTGTGCGAACGCGTCGTCTCGTCTCCGGCAGGCGCCGGGCTCTCCGCGCGCGTGTACCCGGCTCTGCTCGACAGGGGCCACGCATTGGCCTCCGTGCGCGGTGCCTTCAACGCGGTGTTCATCGAAGCCGAAGCCGCCGGAGAGCTGATGTTCTACGGCCAGGGAGCCGGGGGAGCCCCGACCGCCTCCGCCGTGCTCGGAGACCTCGTCTCGGTGGCCAGGCGCAAGGTGCTCGGCGGACGCGGACAGTACGAACGCCCCTTCCACGAGGACTACCCGATTCTGCCGATCTCGGCCATCACGACCAGGTACCACATCACCCTCGACGTGGTGGACCGTCCCGGCGTGCTCGCCGCGGTCTCCGAAGTCTTCGCCGACGAAGGCGCCTCCATCGAACTCATGCGACAGACGATCGGCGACGTCGACGAGCAGGGCGTCCAGCATGCGAAGCTCGTGTTGGCCACCCACTCGAACACCGACTCGACTCTGCAGAAGACGGTTGATCGCCTCATCGATCTGCCTGTCGTCCACACCGTCAAATCCGTGATCCGCGTAGAAGGACAGTGACAATGAACTACCCCAGACACCAGTGGAAGGGCGTCGTCGAGGAATACCGCAGCCTCCTCGACATCTCCGCTGACACTCCCGCAGTCACCCTCGGAGAGGGCGGGACCCCGTTGATCAAGGCGGAGAAGCTCAGTGCGCGCACCGGTGCTCAGGTGTGGGTGAAGTACGAAGGCCTCAACCCGACCGCCTCCTTCAAGGACCGCGGCATGACGATGGCGATCACGAAGGCCGTGGCTCACGGTGCCAAGGCCGTCATCTGCGCCTCGACGGGCAACACCTCGGCCTCTGCAGCCGCCTATGCCACGAAGGCCGGACTGACCTGTGCGGTGCTCGTGCCCAGCGGCAAGATCGCGCCGGGGAAGATGAGCCAGGCCATCGCCCACGGGGCGACTCTGCTCGAAGTCGACGGAAACTTCGACGACTGCCTGACGCTGTGCCGGAAGCTCTCCGAGTCCTACCCGGTCCACCTCGTCAACTCGGTCAACCCCGATCGCATCGAGGGCCAGAAGACCGCGGCCTTCGAAGTCGTCGACGTCCTCGGCGACGCCCCCGACATCCATGCGCTGCCCGTCGGCAATGCCGGCAACATCACGGCGTACTGGAAGGGCTACAACGAATACCGCGAAAACGGCATCTCCAAGCGGCTGCCGCAGATGTGGGGCTTCCAAGCCGCCGGAGCCGCACCGCTGGTGCTCGGTCACCCGGTCGACGAACCCGATACGGTGGCGACCGCCATCCGCATCGGCAACCCCGCCAGCTGGACGCAGGCGGAGACGGCGCGTGACGACTCCGGCGGCCTCATCGATTCGGTCACCGACGACGAGATCCTCGCCGCCCACAAGATCCTGTCGGGCGAAGAGGGCATCTTCGTCGAACCCGGTTCGGCCGCCTCGGTGGCGGGACTGCTGAAGATGGCCGACGCCGGCCGCATCCCGGCCGACGCGACGATCGCCGTTACCGTGACCGGTCACGGACTCAAGGACCCCAGCTGGCCCTGCATACCGCAGACGGCTCCGATATCGAAACCAAGCGCGTCTCCGTCGACGCAGTCAGCGCCGCACGTGCGCTGGGACTCGAGGACAGCTGAGCGTGCGCGTCCGACTCGAGGTCCCGGCCACCTCGGCGAATCTGGGGCCCGGCTACGACTCGTATGGGCTGGCGCTCGACATCGTCGACACCCTCACCCTCACCGTCCATGACGCAGCGGTCGATCCTCACCGCTGCGTCGAAGTGACGGGGGAGGGCGCGGACGTGCTGCCCCGGGACCGCTCGCACCTGATCATGCGGATCATCGGCGAAGTGCTCGACGCGGAGTTCCCTGATGTCGCTGCCGAGCTGAAACCGCGTCTGACGCTCGAGTGCGTCAACCGGATCCCCCATTCCCGTGGCATGGGCTCATCGGCGGCAGCGGTCGTCGCCGGGATCGGCCTCGCGGCCGAACTCGGAGCCTGGTCGACCGGAGCGGAACTGAGCCGCGATCGGATCCTCGAGATCGCCACCGCCGTCGAAGGGCATCCCGACAATGCCGCGCCCGCGATCTTCGGCGGACTCACCGTCTCTCTTTCCACGCCCGTGAAGTCGTGGCAGGTGCCCGTGCGCACACTCGAGACGGTCACGGTTCTCGTGCCCTCCTTCCGCCTCGACACCGAGGTCGCGCGGGGGCTCATCCCCGCGGGCATCGATCATGCGATCGCGGCAGACAACTCAGCCCGGGCCGGCCTGCTCGTCCACGGGCTGAGCAACGACGCGGACGTGCTCTTCGACGCCACCCGCGATCAGCTCCATCAGGAGTTCCGTCGCAGCGCCTATCCGGAGTCGATGGCGCTGGTCGACACGCTGCGCGCCGAGGGACTCCCGGCCGTCATCTCCGGAGCCGGACCTACGGTGCTCGTCCTCGCCGAGGCGGTGCCCGACACACTCGTCCCGGCAGGCATCGACGTTCACCGCACGGCGATTGACCTCGACGGTTATCGCGTGAGCCGAGAAAATTGAGGAAACGATTCGCCAGATCGGCTGCGAACAAGTAGACTGTGGGTGTTCCGACAGGGCACGGCTTCCCGCTGTTCTTCACAGATCCGTCGCCGATGTCATACATTCTGGAACATCTCCTGCTCAGTCTTTAGCAGGTTTTCTTTCACAACGCACCGTCAATGGTGTTTCCGTCGCCGTGAGCAAACGGCACATGCCGCACGGCCGAAAGAGGGAGAAGGACCTTCGTGTCTGAAACCACCACTCAGGATTCCACCCCGCGCACAGGCAGCCTCACAGCGCTGCGGCTGCCGCAGCTCCAGGAAATGGCCGCCGGTCTGGGAATCAAGGGTTACCGTCGTCTTCGCAAGAGCGAACTGATCGACGCCATCAACAGCCACTCGGGCGGATCCGCTGAGACGAAGTCCGCCCCCGCCGAGAAGAAGTCCGCGCAGCCGGCCGCCAAGGCCGAGAAGCCGACGGAGAATCAGGACGAGAAGAAGCAGGAGTCGACGACTCGTCGCTCCTCGCGTCGTTCTGCCGCTTCCGCGTCCGAGGATGCACCGGCGCTCATCATCGAACCGACTTCGGACTCCTCGTCGGAGAACGAATCCGGCGCTGCTCAGTCCGGGGGAGCACACTCCGACGAGACGAGCAGTGACCAGGATCGTCAGCGCTCCCGCCGCAGCCGTTCGCGTTCCCGCGGTGCTGACGCCCCGGGCGAGAGCCGCGACAGCAGCGGTGAGGAATCGACCGAACGCGGCGGCCAGGATCGCTCCGGCAACCAGGATCGCTCCGGCGATCAGAACCGCTCCGGTGATCAGAACCGCTCCGGTGACCAGGACCGCTCGGACCGTGACCACCGCGGTGGACGCGACAACGATCGTCGCGGCCGGAACAACGATCGCTCCGACGACAACCGCGGCGGCAATGACCGCAATGGGGGCAACGGCCGGAACAACAACGACCGGGACGGCGGCAACGATCGCGGACACCGCAATGATCGCGGCGGCAACAACGATCGTCGCAATCGCAGCAACGACGATGACGACCGCGGCAACAACCGACGCGGTCGGGGCCGGGACCGGAAACGTCGCGGCCGCGGCAACGACGAGCCGGACATCCGCAACGACGATGTGCTCATCCCCGTCGGCGGCATCCTCGACGTCCACGACAACTACGCTTTCCTCCGCACCTCCGGCTACCTGCCGGGACCGAACGACGTCTATCTCTCGGCTTCCATGGTGCGCAAGAACGGTCTGCGCAAGGGTGACGCCGTCGCCGGCGCCATCCGTCAGCCGCGTGAGAACGAACAGCGCGGCAACAAGCGCGAGAAGTTCGATGCTCTCGTCCGCCTCGACTCCGTCAACGGACTCACCGTCGACGATGCTCGCAGCCGCGTCGAGTTCTCCAAGCTGACTCCGCTCTACCCGCAGGATCGTCTGCGCCTCGAGACCACCTCGAAGCTGCACTCGACCCGCCTCATCGATCTCATCACCCCGATCGGCAAGGGCCAGCGCGGACTCATCGTCGCACCTCCGAAAGCCGGCAAGACGACGATCATGCAGCAGATCGCCAACGCGATCACCGAGAACAACCCCGAAGCGCACCTCATGGTCGTCCTCGTCGACGAACGTCCCGAGGAAGTCACGGACATGCAGCGTGCGGTCAAGGGCGAAGTCATCGCCTCGACCTTCGACCGTCCGGCCGACGACCACACCACGATCGCCGAACTCGCCATCGAACGCGCCAAGCGTCTCGTCGAGATGGGCTCCGATGTGGTCGTGCTGCTCGACAACATCACTCGCCTCGGCCGTGCCTACAACATCGCGCAGCCGGCATCCGGCCGGATCCTCTCCGGCGGTGTCGACGCCAATGCGCTCTACCCGCCGAAGAAGTTCTTCGGTGCGGCACGCAATATCGAAGGCGGCGGCTCGCTGACCATCCTGGCCACGGCCCTCGTCGAGACTGGTTCGAAGATGGACGAAGTCATCTTCGAAGAGTTCAAGGGCACCGGCAACATGGAGCTGCGTCTGAGCCGTCAGCTCGCCGACAAGCGCATCTTCCCGGCCATCGACGTCAACTCCTCAAGCACCCGTCGCGAGGAGATGCTCATGACCAATGAAGAGACGAAGGTCATGTGGCAGCTGCGCCGACTGCTCTCCGGACTCGAGCAGCAGCAGGCAGTCGAACTGCTCATGTCGAAGCTCAAGGAGACCGGCTCGAACGTCGAGTTCCTCATGCAGGTCCAGAAGACGACTCCGCTGCCGAAGTCGTCGACCGACAACAGCTGAGATGGTCGACGACACCCTCACGGCCGGCGTCAGCGCACTGCTCGATGAGCATGCCCGGGTACAGGAGGAACTCTCCGATCCCGCGGTCCACGCTGACGCCGGCCGGGCCAAGAAGCTGACCAGGCGGTACGCGGAACTCGACAAGGTCGCCGCAGCCGCCCGGCACTTCGCCCAGCTCGAGGCCGACCACGCAGCCGCCGTGGAACTGGCCGACGACGACGCCGACTTCGCCGCAGAGGCCAAGCGACTGTCCGCAGAGATGGAAACGGCCGAGGGTGAGCTCAAGGATCTCCTGGTCCCCAGCGACCCGGACGACTCCCGAGACGCGATCATCGAGATCAAAGCCGGCGAAGGCGGAGACGAATCCGCACTGTTCGCCGGTGATCTGCTGCGGATGTATCAGCGGTGGATCGATGCGCGGGGCTGGTCGAGCCAGATCCTCGACGCCACCCATTCGGACCTCGGCGGATACAAAGACGTCAGCATGGCCGTCAAGGCCAAGAACGACGGCGCCTACGGCTGGGTGAAGTTCGAAGGCGGAGTGCACCGAGTCCAAAGAGTCCCGGTCACCGAGTCACAGGGGCGTATCCACACCTCCGCGGCCGGTGTGCTCGTCTTCCCCGAGGTCGATGAGCCCGAAGAGGTCCAGCTGGACGAACACGATCTGCGCATCGACGTCTACCGCTCATCCGGCCCCGGCGGGCAATCCGTGAACACCACGGACTCAGCCGTGCGCATCACCCACCTGCCGACCGGAATCACCGCGAGCTGCCAGAACGAGAAGTCCCAGCTGCAGAACAAGGACGCAGCGATGCGCATGCTCCGTGCCCGGATCCTCGCCAAACAGGCGGAGGAGGCCGCAGCGGAAGCCGCGGACATCCGCCGTTCACAGGTGCGCACCGTCGACCGTTCGGAACGCATCCGCACATACAACTTCCCGGAGAACCGGATCACCGATCACCGCACCGGTTACAAGGCCTACAACCTCGACCAGGTGCTGGCAGGCGACCTCGATCCCGTCATCGGCTCCTGCCGAGACGCCGACAAGGCCGCTCGCCTCGACGCACTGGGGGACTGAGCTGGACACCGCCAGGCCGACCCGCGTCTCCGACATCCTGCGTGGGGCCACCCATCTCTTCACCGAGGCAGGAATCCCGAGCCCCGAAAGCGATGCGCTCGAACTGCTCGCCCACGCGTGGAGATCGATCGGGCAGCTCTGAGCCGCCGCCGTCTCTTCGACGATCCCGTACCGGTGACTGTGAGCTCGCGATTCGCCGAACTGTGTGATCGGCGCCGGCAGCGAACACCGCTGCAGCATCTCACCGGCATCGCCCACTTCCGGCACCTGGAGCTGCAGGTGGGACCCGGAGTCTTCGTCCCCAGGCCGGAAACCGAGCTGCTGGCAGGCGCTGTCCTGACCGAACTGTCCGAGCTCGACTCGACGCCGAAGACCGCCGAAGTCCGACGACCTTTCGTCATCGATCTGTGTTCCGGATCGGGAGCAGTCTCCCTGTCCGTCGCCACCGAATTCGACGGCGTCGACGTCCTCGGAGTCGAACGCGAACCCACCGCCCTCGATTGGTCACTGACGAACCTCGAGCACAGCCGCCTCGGCGAGTCGACTGTCGAGTTCATCCTCGGTGATGCGACGACGATCGCCGAGGCGCGACCCGATCTGCGCGGATATGCCGACATCGTCGTGACTAACCCGCCCTACGTTCCCGATTCCGCGGTGCCGAGGGATCCGGAGGTCGCCGACCACGACCCCGCGGCCGCTCTCTACGGTGGGGATTCAGGTCTGGAAGTACCGGGGCTCATCATCCTCGAAGCCGAGCAGCTGCTGCGACGCGGCGGACTATTCCTCATGGAACACAGCGAGGAACAGGGCGCCGGCGCACGGGAACTGCTGGCAGCCACGGCCAGTCTGAGACACCCCGCAACCTTCCAGGACTACACTGGACGCGACCGGTATACGGTGGCACGCCGCGAGGCGTAGGAGACCGCGGAGACGAATCCGTGCCCCGCACCGCTCAAACACCGAGACCACAGCCCGAACATTCGAAACGGAGAACTCGTGTCGAGACGATTCGACGTCAGCCAAGCCGAAATCCGTGAGCTCGTCTTCGACGAGTGCGCGCGAGTCGTCGACACAGGCAACCTGCTCGTCATCCCCACCGATACCGTCTACGGAATCGCCGCCGATGCCTTCAGCGCTTCGGCCGTCGCTGCCCTGCTCGCGGCCAAGGGCCGCGGCCGAGACATGCCGCCTCCGGTTCTCGTCCCGCGTGCGGAGACCATCTTCGGTCTCGTCGACGGGGTGGACGAGACCGTGCTGGCACTGACCGCGAAGTTCTGGCCCGGACCGCTGACGATCATCGCCAACGCCCAGCCCTCCCTCGATTGGGACCTCGGCGACACCCACGGAACCGTGGCCGTGCGCATGCCCGATGACGAGTCTGCACTGGCACTGCTCGGTCGCACCGGGCCGCTGGCCGTGTCGAGCGCCAATATCTCCGGACAGCCCGCCGCCCAGACCGCCGACGAAGCGCAGGAGATGCTCGGCGACGATGTCGACATCTATGTCGACGGGGGAGTGCGCGAGTCGGGAATGTCGTCGACGATCATCGACCTCAGCGGTGACGTGCCCCGTATCCTGCGCCGCGGCCCGATCTCCGCCGAGGAGCTGCGCGAGATCGTCCCCGAGCTCATCGACCTGGACGGCTGAGTGCGCGCCTACCTCTTCATCCTCATCGTCTCCGCCCTCGTGGCGTACCTGCTGACCCCCATGGTCAAGCGGGTCGCCGAACGAGGAAAGATCTTCTCACCCTTACGCGACCGCGACGTCCATTCCGTCCCGACGCCGAGGCTGGGGGGAGTGGCCATGTTCGGCGGGCTCCTCGCCGGGCTGATCTTCGCCTCCCAGATGCCGTTCCTCAATCGGATCTTCGTCGAACTGGGACCGATCATCGGCATCGCCGGAGCCGCCGGACTGCTCTGCCTGCTCGGAGTCATCGACGACATCTGGGACCTGCATTGGATGGCGAAGCTCGCCGGCCAAGCTCTCGCCGCGGGCTTCATGGCGATCAAGGGCGTGGCCCTGCTGTCGATTCCCTTCGGCGGCGTCATCATCGGCTCACCGCGGATGTCGATCATCGTCACCGTCCTCGTCGTCCTCGTGACCATCAACGCGGTGAACTTCGTCGACGGGCTCGACGGGCTCGCCGCGGGCGTCGTCGCCATCGGCGGAAGCGCGTTCTTCATCTACTCCTACTGGCTGGCCCGTGACGCCTCACCGGAGTCCTACGCGAACCTCGCCTCGCTCATCATCGCGATCCTCGTCGGTGCCTGCCTCGGCTTCCTGCCGCACAACTTCAACCCGGCCAGGATCTTCATGGGCGACTCAGGGTCGATGCTCATCGGCCTGCTGCTGGCCGCTTCGACGATCAGGGTCACCGGGCAGGTCGACCCGGCACTGATCGGCCAGGAGCGGGCGTTTGCCACCTTCATGCCGATCATCCTGCCGATCGCCGTGATGTTCCTGCCGCTGCTCGACCTCGGACTGGCCGTGGTCCGCAGGCTGCGTGCCGGACAGTCTCCGTTCTCCGCCGATGCGAAACACCTCCACCACCGGATGCTGCGCCTCGGGCATTCCCATGCCCGTGCGGTGCTCATCCTCTACACCTGGACGGCGCTCATCGCCTTCGGCTCGGTGCTCCTTCTGTTCCAGGGCTGGCTGTTCTCCGCCTGCGTCATCGGCGGTCTTGCGGCCATCACCCTGATCTTCACCTTCTATCCCCTTCGCATGCGTCAGAAAGCCAGAGAGGAAATCTCGTGACCGACCCGATACCGCGCCAAGAGACCGAAGTCGAAGCAGCCTGGACCCGCGTGTGGAGGACGCTGCTCATCCGCGGCATCATCCTCGTCCTCGTCGTCGCTGCCCTCGGAATGGGCATCGGCTGGCTGGTCTCGGGGATGACGGGACTCGTCGGCGGCGCCGTCGGCGGGGGACTGGCCGCAGTCTTCATCATCATCACCCTCGTCATCATGTATCTGGGCCGGAACATGGGACTGACCGCGATCGCCGGGTTCCTCGGGATCGGGTTCCTGTTCAAGGCCTTCATCTTCATGATCGTCATCTGGCGCATCAAGGACGCGACGTGGCTCGACGGCACGGTCGCCTTCTTCACGATCGTCGTCGCAGTGATCGGTTCGTCTCTCGTTGAAGCGATCACCGTGGTCAAGGGACGCGTCCCCTACGTCGATCCGGAAGCTCGATAGGCGAGCAGCGGCTCGTCTGCGCACCCATCCGAGACACGTCGAGGGGCGCTGCGCATGATGAATGACGTGTCGTATAAAATCGTTGACAGAAATTGCACAGAGAAGCCTGATGAATTTGTCGGTGACTCTCTACAGTTGGTAGAGTAGTCCCGGTGCTTGGGCGGATCTTCGCCCTTTGTCGCTCCTGAACCTCAAGCCTCGCCTTCAGTGCGGGGCCAAGGCCAGGCCATCAGGGCCCTTGACCATGGGAGAGTAGTAAAAACGTGGGAACACTCAACGCCGCGAACACAACAGTCAGTGCTGCAGAAGGCGGCTTCCACGCACCGTCGATGGCTGAGTTCTTTCCAGCCTCGTTCCTCTTTGAGGGCACACCGTTCGAAATGAACCGCGTGATGCTCATCCGCATCATCGCCACCGTCGCAGTCGTTGTGTTGCTGGCCGTCTGGGCCAAGCGCATGAAGCTCATCCCGACCCGCTTCCAGTCGAGCATGGAGCTCGCTATGGAGTTCGTGACCGTCGGCATCGCCGAGGACACGATGGGCAAGGAGAAGGCCAAGAAGTTCATGCCGCTCATCGTGGCGATCTTCTTCGGCATCCTGTTCTGGAACGTCACGAAGCTCATTCCGTTCCTCAACATGCCGGGCACCGGCGTCATCGGCATGCCGATCGTGCTCACCCTCGTGGTCTATGTGACCTACCACTGGGCCGGCATCGCAGAGAAGGGCCTCGGCCGCTACCTGAAGGATTCGCTCATCCTGCCCGGCGTTCCGCCGGCGATGCACATCCTGCTCATCCCGATCGAGTTCATCACGAAGTTCGTCACCCAGCCGTTCACTCTGGCGATCCGACTCTTCGCGAACATGATGGTCGGCCACCTCCTGCTCGTCCTCTGCTTCTCCGCTACGAGCTTCTTCCTCTTCGACGCCGCGAACGGATTCCAGTTCTTCGGCATCGTCACCTTCGCCGGCGGCATGTTCGTCTTCATCCTGGAGATGCTCATCGTCGTGCTGCAGGCCTACATCTTCGCTCTTCTGTCCTGTGTGTACATCAATGCCGCGATCTCGGACGAACACTGAGATCGCACCCCTAGATCCGTAACTCACGAGTTGCACGGTCGGGCCAACCACCCGGCTTCATTATGAAAGGAAAAGCATCCTATGGATATGCTCGCCGAAGTGTCAGGTAGCGTTTCGACGATCGGTTACGGCCTCGCCGCAATCGGCCCCGGTGTCGGTGTCGGCATCGTCATCGGCAAGACCATCGAAGGAACCGCCCGTCAGCCCGAGATGGCCGGCGCCCTGCGCGGAAACATGTTCCTCGGTATCGCTCTGATCGAGGCTCTGGCCCTCATCGGTATCGCCACCCCGTTCTTCCTGCCCTGATCTCGAAGAGGACTGAAAGATGACTCCGGTAAACATCGTCGCCTCCGCGGAGAACCCGCTTCTCCCGGCGCTGTACGACATCGTCTGGAGTGCCGTCTGTCTGCTGATCGTCTTCCTGGTTGTCTGGAAGTACGTCCTTCCCGCCTTCAACAAGACCCTCGACGAGCGCGCTGAGCGCATCCAGGGTGGAATTGAGAAGGCTGAGAAGGTGCAGGCCGAAGCCGATCAGGCTCTGGCCGAGTATCAGAAGCAGCTCGCCGACGGTCGTGCCGAAGCTGCACGACTGCGCGCCGAGGCTCAGGAAGAGGGCGCCCAGATCATCGCCGACATGAAGGCTCAGGCTCACTCCGAGGCTGATCGCATCATCGCTCAGGCACAGACTCAGATCGACGCCGAACGTCAGTCCGCCATGGTGCAGCTGCGTTCCGAGGTCGGCACTCTTGCCACGGACCTGGCTTCGCGCATCGTCGGTGAGTCGCTCACGGATGACCAGCGTTCGGCCAACGTGGTCGATCGCTTCATCTCCGATCTCGAGTCCAACTCGTCCGCGCAGCCGGTCAAGGGGGCGTGATGCTCCAGTCGAGCAGATTGTCCCTGCAGGCCGTCCTCGAGACCGCGAACTCCGAGATCTCCGGGGGAGACCCTCGACAGATCGGTGAGGAGACTCTGGCAGTCGTCGGCATCCTCGCCGAGAATGTCGGACTGCGCAAGGCTCTGGCAGACTCCTCCGAGTCGGCCGAGAGGAAGCAGCAGCTGCTGCGGACTCTGTTCTCGACTCGGATCACGGATGCGGTTCTGCGCATCAGCGATAAGGCAGTCAGCCGCGCTGGGCGCGGACCCAGGACCTCGTCACCAGCCTCGAAGTCGCCGGTGTGACAGCGGTTGCCGCTGCTGCACAGGCAGCTGGGCAGCTGGGACAGGTCGAAGAGGAGATCTTCCGCTTCGCGCGTCTGCTGGAATCCAACCACGAGCTGTCCCGCGCGCTTGATTCGCAGGCGACAGACGAGAGCAAGCGTGCCCTCGTCTCCGACCTGCTGGGCGGCAAGGCACAGCCAGACACCATCAAGCTGGTCGAACAGGCTGCTCTGCACCCGCGCGGACTCCGCGTGGCGAAGGCGCTCGATCAGTACAGCGATATCCTCGCCGCCCGTCAGCAGCGGTCGGTTGCGGACGTCACCGTCGCCAGACCCCTGAACGAGGCGCAGACCGAAAGGCTGCAGGCGGCATTGTCGGCCAGCTATGGTCGCGAACTCGTCCTCAATGTCCAGGTCGATCCCGAGGTCCTCGGGGGAGTCCGGGTGCAGGTCGGCGACGAGATGATGAACTCGACCGTGGCCGATCGACTGGCCGATGTGCAGCGCAAGCTCGCAGGTTGACACTAGTGGCCGGCTTCTCCGGCATCGGCGGCCCACCGGTCGCCGGACGCAAGATTTGAGTAAAGGAAGCAGGGAAACCAGATGGCGGAACTGACAATTCGCCCGGAAGAGATCCGGGACGCTCTCGGGAAGTTCGTTGACTCGTACAACCCCGAGAGCTCGGAAAAGACCGAGGTCGGCAAGGTCGTCACCGCTGGTGACGGTATCGCTCACGTTTCGGGACTGCCCGGCACCATGGCCAACGAACTCCTGCGGTTCGAAGACGGCACCCTGGGCCTGGCGCAGAACCTCGACGAACGCGAGATCGGCGTCGTCATCCTCGGTGAGTTCTCCGGAATCGCTGAAGAACAGAACGTTTACCGCACCGGCGAGGTCCTCTCGATTCCGGTCGGCGACGGCTACCTCGGTCGTGTCGTCGATCCGCTGGGTCGTCCCGTCGACGGACTCGGAGACATCGAGACCGTCGGTCGTCGTGAGCTCGAGCTCCAGGCCGCCGGCGTCATGGACCGCCAGGAAGTGCGCGAGCCCCTCCAGACCGGCTACAAGAGCATCGATGCGATGATCCCGGTCGGCCGTGGACAGCGTCAGCTGGTCATCGGTGACCGCAAGACCGGTAAGACCGCTCTGGCGATCGACACGATCATCAACCAGAAGGCCAACTGGGAGACCGGAGACCCGAAGAAGCAGGTCCGCTGCATCTACGTGGCCGTCGGCCAGAAGGGCTCGACCATCGCCGGCGTCCGCCGTTCGCTGGAAGAGGCCGGTGCACTCGAGTACACGACCATCGTGTCCTCGCCCGCCTCGGACCCCGCAGGCTTCAAGTACCTGGCTCCTTACTCCGGTTCTGCAATCGGTCAGCACTGGATGTACGACGGCAAGCACGTCCTCATCGTGTTCGACGACCTGTCGAAGCAGGCTGAGGCCTACCGCGCCGTGTCTCTGCTGCTGCGTCGTCCGCCGGGCCGTGAAGCTTACCCCGGTGACGTCTTCTACCTGCATTCGCGTCTGCTGGAACGTTGCGCGAAGCTCTCCGATGAGCTCGGCGGCGGTTCGATGACCGGTCTGCCGATCATCGAGACGAAGGCCAACGACGTCGGTGCGTTCATTCCGACCAACGTCATCTCGATCACCGACGGTCAGATCTTCCTGCAGTCCGATCTGTTCAACGCCGGTCAGCGTCCCGCTGTGGACGTCGGTGTGTCCGTGTCGCGAGTCGGTGGTGCCGCTCAGACGAAGGCTCTCAAGGGAGTTTCGGGAACGCTGAAGATCTCGCTGGCTCAGTACCGTTCGCTCGAGGCATTCGCGATGTTCGCATCCGACCTCGACGATGCGACCAAGCGCGATCTGGCCCGCGGTGCGCGCCTGACCGAACTGCTCAAGCAGGGTCAGTACGCTCCGATGCCGTTCGAGAAGCAGACCGTGTCGATCTTCGCCGGAACCAACGGCTACCTCGACGAGATCCCGGTCGACGATGTGCTCCGCTTCGAGACCGAACTGCACGATCACATCGAGCGCAAGACCGGCATCTTCACGACCATCCGTGAGACGCTCAAGCTCGACGATGATACGACCGAAGAGCTGAAGAGCGTCCTGGCCGAGTTCACGCAGAACTTCGCCAGCTCGGACCAGAGCGGGTCGAAGGCCGGCAGCGAAGACACCGCAGCCGCGTCCTCTGACGAGGTCGAGCAGGAGCAGATCGTTCGGCAGAAGCGTTGAACCTGTTCCGTAACGGCGAAAGGAAGAACTGATGGGAGCCCAGCAGAGGGTCTTCAAACAGAAGATCCGCTCGACTCAGTCCTTGAGGAAGATCTTCAAGGCGATGGAGCTCATCGCTGCTTCGCGGATCCAGAAGGCCATTGCCCGCTCGCAGGCCGCCAGCCCGTACGCGAACGCCCTCACACGGGCCGTGTCGGCGGTGGCCAGCGAGTCGAACGTCGACCACGTTCTCACCACGGAATCGGACAACGTCAAGCATGCTGCCGTCCTGGTGATCGGCCCCGATCGCGGATTCGCCGGCGCCTATTCGGCGAACCTGCTGCGTGAAGCTGAGGAACTCATTCGGCTTCTGCGCAACGAGGGCAAGAGTGTGGATCTGTTCACGGTCGGCAGCAAGGCCAAGAACTACTACACCTTCCGCGATCGCAAGATCGAGAAGTCCTGGACAGGTATCTCCGAGAACCCGTTGGCAGAGCATGCCCGCGAGATCGGTGAGGCGCTGTTGGAGAACTTCGACCCAGAGTCGGCCGACTCCGGGATCGACGAGATCTACATCGTCTTCACCCGTTTCGTCTCCAGCGTCACGCACGACCCTGAATACCGGCGACTGCTTCCGTTGGAGGTCGTCGACGCCGAAGAGGCGTCGACCGGCGGACAAGCTGGCGCATCGTCCGACGCACCCGCGTTCCCGCTCTACGAGTTCGAACCGAGTGCGGAGGCTGTGCTCGACGCTCTGTTGCCGCGATACATCGATTCGCGCATCCTCTCGGCGCTGCTCAGCGCAGCTGCTTCCGAGCAGGCCTCGCGACAGGCGGCGATGAAGACAGCCACGGACAACGCGGATGATCTCATCAAGACCTACACCCGGTTGGCCAATACGGCTCGCCAGGCGGAAATCACCCAGGAACTCACCGAGATCGTCGGTGGGGCGGATGCCCTCGCGGCATCGGCAGCCGGCGACTGACCGGCGAGAGCAGAGAGAAAGAGACCATGACTGCCACAGCAACGGAAACCTCTCCGGCACAGGGCACTGCCCTCGGCCGGATTTCCCGAGTCATCGGCCCGGTTGTCGACATCGAGTTCCCGCTCGACTCCGTGCCCGAGATCTACAACGCACTGACCGCGTCGGTGGACCTGTCCGAAGGAACCCGGAAGCTGACCTTCGAGGTCGGGCTTCACCTGGGCAACGGACTGGTCCGCGCCGTGTCGCTGCAGCCGACCGACGGCCTTGTCCGGGGACAGGAAGTCGTCGACACCGGCGCGCCGATCTCCGTTCCCGTCGGAGACGTGACTAAGCACCACGTGTGGAACACCACTGGTGACTGCCTCAACCTCGCCGACGGCGAGGAGCTGGAGATCTCCGAACGGTGGCCGATCCACCGTCCGGCTCCGTCCTTCGACGAACTCGAGTCCAAGACCGAGATCCTCGAGGTCGGAATCAAGAGCATCGACCTCCTGACCCCTTACGTTCAGGGTGGAAAGATCGGCCTGTTCGGCGGCGCCGGCGTCGGCAAGACCGTGCTCATCCAGGAGATGATCTTCCGTATCGCGCACAACCACTCGGGCACCTCGGTGTTCGCCGGTGTGGGCGAGCGTACCCGTGAGGGCAACGACCTCATCATGGAAATGGATGAGGCAGGCGTGTTCAAGGACACCGCGTTGGTGTTCGGCCAGATGGACGAGCCCCCAGGCACCCGTCTGCGCGTGGCGCTGTCTGCGCTGACCATGGCGGAGTACTTCCGCGATGTCCAGAACCAGGACGTGCTGCTGTTCATCGACAACATCTTCCGCTTCACCCAGGCCGGCTCCGAGGTCTCGACCCTGCTGGGTCGCATGCCCTCCGCCGTGGGCTACCAGCCCAACCTGGCTGACGAGATGGGTCTGCTGCAGGAGCGGATCACCTCGACGCGTGGTCACTCGATCACGTCGATGCAGGCGATCTACGTTCCCGCCGATGACTACACCGACCCGGCTCCGGCGACGACCTTCGCCCACCTCGACGCGACCACGGAACTCAGCCGTGACATCGCCTCGCGCGGTCTGTACCCGGCGATCGACCCGCTCGCATCGTCCTCGCGCATCCTCGATCCGCTGATCGTCGGTGACGAGCACTACCGCGTGGCCAACGAAGTCAAGGCGATTCTGCAGAAGAACAAGGAACTGCAGGACATCATCGCCATCCTCGGCGTCGACGAACTCGGTGAAGAGGACAAGCTCGTCGTTCACCGTGCACGTCGCATCGAGCAGTTCCTCTCGCAGAACACTTACACCGCCGAGAAGTTCACTCAGGTTCCCGGTTCGACCGTGCCGCTGGCCGACACGATCGAAGGCTTCTCGAAGATCTGCTCCGGCGAAGTCGACCACATCCCTGAGCAGGCATTCTTCAACGTGGGTGGCCTTGACGATGTCATGCGCAACTACGAAGAGATGCAGAAGTAAGCCATGGCGACACTCGAAGTGAATGTCGTGGCTGCTGATCGCGAGGTATGGGCCGGTGAGGCCAAGCGCGTCATCGCCCGTACCCTCGACGGCGAGATCGGCATCCTGCCGGGCCATGAGCCCGTGCTGGGTGTCGTCGCCGACGGCGAAGCGCGGATTCTCACCCCGGGAGAGGACACCATCAGGGTCAAAGCCGATGGTGGATTCCTCTCGGTGGAGAACAACCGTGTGATCATTGCCGCTGATCAGGCCGAACTTCTCTGATCCGCAGGTTACACTGGCAACCGTGAACCCTTCTGTCCTGCTGATCGTTCTGCTCTCGTTGGTAGGACTCGCGCTTGCTCTGATCGTGGTCGTCACGATCCGACGCAGGTCGATCTCGAAGCTCTCGGGTGCCTTTGACTGTTCCATCAACGTGGGCGAGGAGTATTCTTCTCGCCCACGTTGGCGTTTGGGTGTGGCCGTCTTCTCGGTCACGTCCTTGGACTGGTACCCTGTCTTCGCTCTGACCCGGCGGGCAGCGTTCCGACTGCCGCGCGCGGATCTCGATATCCTGGTGCGGCGCAAGCCCACCTCGGGGGAGCAGTACTCAGTTCTGCCAGAGGCAGTCGTCGTCGACTGCTCCTACGGCAAGGCGGACGGTCGACCGCGTTCCGTGTCCCTGGCGATGGACACCGAATCCCTGTCCACGATGGCTTCGTGGCTCGAATCCTCACCTCCTGGCTTCAATCCGACGATGGGACGTTTCACTTAATGGATGTCTTCCGCTTGACCGGGCCCGCACAGTTGGCGGGAACCATTGATGTCAGAGGCGCCAAAAACAGCGTCCTCAAACTCATGGCCGCAAGTCTGCTGGCCGTGGGACGCACCACCATCACGAATGTCCCGGCTATCCTCGACGTGCGGATCATGGTGGAGCTGCTCGTCCGCCTCGGCTGCGAGGTCGACTACGATGCCACCGAGGGCATCGTGAGCATCGACGTCCCAGCAGAAGTCGGCATCCAGGCCGACTACGAACTCGTCCGCGCCATGAGGGCCTCGATCTCCGTCCTCGGACCGCTGACCGCACGGATGCGGGCCGCTCATGTGGCTCTTCCCGGCGGTGACGCCATCGGCTCCCGCGGACTCGACATGCACCAGGCCGGGCTCGAAGCCCTGGGCGCCGTCGTCCATCTCGACCACGGCTACTTTGTCGCCGAGGCTCCTGACGGGCTGCGCGGCACCGAAATCGTCCTCGAATTCCCCTCCGTGGGCGCCACGGAGAATCTCGTCATGGCGGCGACGCTCGCTCATGGCACCACGACCATCGCCAATGCTGCGCGCGAACCCGAGATCGTCGACATCTGCACGATGCTCGTCGAGATGGGAGCGCAGATCGAAGGCATCGGCACCTCCGACCTCACGATCACAGGTGTCGAGTCGCTGCAGCCGGTCACCCACCGAACCGTCGGCGATCGCATCGTCGCCGGAACCTTCGCCTTCGGCGCCGCATTGAGCGCTGGAGACGTGACCGTGCGCGGAGTCGGGCTCGACATCATGCCGAACATCGGGATGAAGCTGCGTGATTCCGGAGCGACGGTCGAAGACCTCGGAGAGATCAGCCTCGGTGACGGGACCCGGGGAAAGGGCTTCCGTGTGATCGGCGCTGCGCGACCATATGCCATCCGGGTCGCCACCATGCCGTTCCCGGGATTCCCGACCGACCTGCAGCCGTTCGTCATCGCTCTGAACTCGGTCTCGGACGGAATCGGGCTGCTGTCGGAGAATCTGTTCGAAGCACGCTGGCGCTTCGTGCAGGAGATCGCCCGCCTCGGTGCGAAGGTCCGCATCGACGGCAACCATGCGCTGGTCACCGGCAGCGAGAGTCTCTCAGGTGCCGAAGTGGAGGCCTCCGACATCCGGGCCGGTGCGGGCTTGGTCATGGCCGCGCTGCGTGCCGGGGGAGTGACCGAAGTGTCGGGAATCGATCACATCGAGCGCGGTTATGAGAACTTCGTCGAGAATCTTCGCTCGCTCGGCGTCGACATCGAACGAGTCGAGAAGCGAGACGTCCTCAGCTTCGACTAGGACACCGAAACAGGAGGTCTCCCAGATTCCCTCATCTATCCGAAGCCGCCGCTCTCGTTCAATTGTTCCCTCGAGTGTCTATGGTCCCCTCACCCGTTCAAGCCAGCCCTCGTCCGTCCATGGGCGCACGGGCCGAAATCCGCGCTTCCCCTTGATCGGCGGTTGATGACGGCAGACTTCGTCGGTGGACCTGGTGCGCTGCGACGGCACTGCGACGGCACCACTCGTATTCCGGTTGCAGCGGAGTGAGCGGCGCAGTGATCATGCTGGTGTGCGTCGGCGTATGTGAGGGTGTGCAGGAAGTCCCGCCTGCCACATGATCCTCAGTTTGCTGCAACCTGTGAGGTCGAGTTGCGGGTTGTCCACAGGCCGATGTCTCGACCTGGCTCTTCCGCGATCAGTCGCTCAGGCTTGATGGCATGTATGGATGTCTGTCGACGGCAGCACTGCTCGCAGCCGGGTGGGACTGTCATCGGATCAAAGCCGCTGAACGATGCTGTCTGAGAAGACTGGAACGCGGCATGTACGTGGTCACCGCGGACTGCTCTGACCCGTCCCACAGTTTCGTCAGTGCAATCGCAACAGCCCCGTCAACTACCCTGCCCAAGGAGTCGACGGGCCTTCGCAGGCGTTTGGAGGATCTGAGGATCCTCGTCAGGTCGCCTGCCTCCGGATGCGGTGTTCTCTCACCGCAGCGCCCTCATCGTTCACGGCCTTCCGGTCCCGTACATCGACCCTGGCGAGGTTTTTGCCGAATCAGTGAGTCCCCGCAGCGGTGTGCGTCTCGCGAATATGCTCGTCAGACGACGCAGCCTTGATATTGCTGCGCAGGAGATCCTCGAAGGGATTCCCGTGACCACGGTCTTGCAGACGCTGCTCGACATCGCTCGGGACTATCCGCTCGCGTTCTCCGTCGCTGTGCTTGATTCAGCTGTGCGCAGTTCAGCCGTGACTGTCGATGAGCTGCGCTCCTATAGCGAGTCTCATCCAGTTCGCACTGGCACCAGAAAGATTGTCAGAGCGCTCGAGAATGTCGACGCGCGTCGAGAGAGCGTCGCTGAGTCGATCTGTGCAGTGCGGTTCGTCGAGTATTCGGTGCCCGGTTTCGAGCCGCAGATCGAAGTCCGGGACGAGAACGGCAAACACCTGGGCCGGACCGACTTCGCCAATGAAGGGGCCAAGGTCATCGCAGAATTCGACGGAGCAGGAAAGTACTATCTCGACGGTTCGGATCCGCAGGAGACATTCGAGCGTGAACGGCGACGGGAGTACGCGCTGCGGAACGAGGGTTGGTTAGTCTTCCGCATCCGGTGGAGCGATCTGTTCTCCGCCGACCTTTTTCTGCGCATCGGTGAAGCGGTGCGTCGACGCCTGATCGTGGACGACCGGAGCCGGAGCTGAGGCCAATTTTCACGCTCGATCAAGGCGTACAGCGTCTATCGATCGGTAGACGGCTCGATAGACGCTGTACGCCTTGATTGAAGACTCCTGGGTGGGCGGAGGGTCGATGAACGTGGGCCGGCTGGAACGAGGTAGCCCGGCTAGGCGGAGGATCGATGAACGCAGGCCGATTTGAGCGATGCGCCAGGTGGTTAGGAAGCCGATCGACCGCGGGTGGTCAGAAGAGGCGTGTCTCGGGGTCGTCCATTCCGCGCAGTGCATCGTAGTCGAGAACGACGCAGCGGATGCCGCGGTCCTCTGCAAGAGTGCGTGCCTGCGGTTTGATCTCCTGAGCTGCGAAGACTCCCTCAACGGGGCTGAGGAGAGGATCGCGATTCATCAGTTCGAGATAGCGGGTGAGCTGTTCGACACCATCGATATCGCCACGACGCTTGATCTCCACGGCCACCGACTTCTGTCCGTCGTCCCGAGCCAAGATGTCGACGGGACCGATCGCCGTCATGTATTCGCGGCGAACCAGACTGAAGCCTTCGCCGAGGGTCTCGATGTGCTCAGCGAGCAGCTCCTGCAGATGGGCTTCGACACCGTCCTTGACCAGCCCCGGATCGACACCGAACTCATAGGTCCCGTCAGAGAGCACCTCGGCAATGGAGATGACGAGACGGTCGCCCGTCTTCGTCTGGGAGACCTCCCACAGTTCGGTGAGACCGGCTTCTGCCTGCTCGGCATCCGGTTCGATATGACGAACCGTGCACGGGGGAGTCATCCAGTTGAGTGGCTTATAGGAACCGCCGTCGGAATGGATGAGCACCGAGCCGTCGGACTTGAGCATGATGAGGCGGGTGGCCATCGGAAGGTGGGCGGTCAGACGACCGGCATAATCAACGGAGCATTGGGCTATGACTAGACGCACGCGCTTCAGCCTACGTGAGACAATGGCTCAATGCCACGATCTTCATCCTCGCGTCGCAAGAACAAATGGCAGCAGGCTCCCCGCGATCTGTCCGACTCCGTATCAGGCATGAGGACCAGCCGTTCACTGCCGGACGGAACCTGGTCTGTGCAGACTGTGAAGGGCAACGAAACCGGCAAGGTCTATGTCTGCCCGGGCTGCGGACGTGACGTCAGTGCGGCCTCGAGCCATATCGTTGCGTGGCGGCAGGACGCCCCGCACGGAATCGAGATCGGGGTCGAGAGCAGACGACACTGGCACCAGCGCTGTTTCGATCGCTTCCGGTGAGCACGGACTGTCCGAGGGCATTCGAATGAGTGGTCGCAGCCGACCGAGCTCCGAAGCTGTCAACGACGAAGGGACCCGCACCAGCGGGTCCCTTCGTCATTGTCGTCTCAGCCGGCCTCAGCCGAGAGTCTCAGCCGGCCTCAGCGCAGCGAGTTGCGTGAGCGTGAGGTCTTCGAGTTGTTCTGCTTCGAGCCGGAGACCTGCGCATTGATCGAGATGGTGTCCTCGTCGGTGGCACCATTGGGCAGGTCCTCACCCGCCGTGTTCTCGGCATCATCGTCGGAGTCGGCATCCGACCCCGAATCGGTCTTCGAGCCAGGTGTCGACTTCGAACCGTCGGCCGACTGAGCGGACGTCTTAGCGGACCCGCTGTTCTGGGTGCCGGAAGCATCCTTCTTCGCCGGTCCGGTCGACTTCGCGCCCGTGGACTCGGCCGATCCGTCCTTCGTCGCGGCATCCTCGGAGTTGGTCGACTCTGAGCCATCAGTCGACTTCGCGGATTCGCCGGACTTCGCGTCTTCGCTCGACTTCGCCGGATCGTCGGCTTTCGCCGCGTCCGAAGAGTCGTCGGCGAGCAGGTCTTCGAGTTCCTGGCCGTCGGCGATCTGCTCGGTGGCGTGAGAAGCCGATTCGGCCTTCGCCGGATCCACTGAGTCGCCGCCCATGACTCCGGGCATGGCGAACAGCGAACGGAGCTGATCGAGCTGAGCGGTGATCGTCTTGCGCTGCTTCGTGAGCAGATCGACCTGCGACTGTGCGGAGGCGACATTGCGCTTGGCCTCTGCCGCGGACTCCTCGATGGTCGCCTCGGCGGTGGCCCGAGCCTCGGAGATGAGCGTCTGGGCACGGGACTTGCCGTCGGCGATGATCTCGTCGGCTTTCTTCACTGCATCGGTGCGGGTCTGCTCCGCACGTTCGGCAGCTTCCTTGGCCTCGGTGTCGGCCTTCGCCGCACGTGCCTGAGCCTCTTCGACGAGCTTCTTGTTCTCTGCCTGAGCCTCTTCGTAGCGTTTCTTGCGCTCGGACTCGGCATCCTTGCGCTTGTTCGCGAGTTCGACGTCGAAGTCGTTTGCGGCCTTCTTCGACGCCTCATCGCGGGCCTTCGCAGACTTGAGCAGCTCATCGGCCTGTGCCTGAGCGGCTGCGATGGTCTCTTCTGCTTCGGTCTTGGCCTCGGCACGCAGGTCCGCAGCTTCCTTCTCGGCGGTTGCCCGAAGCTCGGAGAGCTCGAGATCGAGGCTCTCGCGAGCCTCCTTCGCGGAAGCGGCATTCGCTTCCTTGGCCTGGTTGGTCTCGCGTTCGGTAGTCGCGCTGAGTTCGGCCGCTCGCTTCTCCGCGGCCTTGATCGTCTCTTCGGCGCGCAGTTCGGCCGAGGAAGTGATCGCATCGGCTTCCGAGCGTGCATTGGACAGAGTGTCGTTGCTCTCGGTGTGCATCCGCGCGCGAGCGGAAGCCGCCTCCGCGCGGGCCTTGTTGCGAATCGTCTCGGCATCGGAATTGGCCTGAGCCAGGGTCTCGCGGGCCTGCGATTCGGCGATCTTGAGCAGGTGGTCGATGCGGCTTCCGGGAGGCCCGGCGGCCTCTGCGTTGTCGTTGGCAGCCTTCTTCAGCTGTGCCTTGGCTTCCGAGAGCTCTCCGGCAATCTGCAGCTTCGCCCGATCCGCATTGATGACCTGGCTGCGCGCATCGGCCAAGGCCTTGCGGACCGACTCGACCTCGGTGCGCAGCTGCTGCAGACGCGAATCGACTTCACTCTTCTCGTAGCCGCGCATCGCTGTGCGGAATTCTTCGGTGGGCGTCACTGAAGCGAACTCCTGTCATCTTGGAAAGGGGGTGTTCTTAGGCTGTCCTCGTCCTACTCTAACGGAGACTCCATGAGTGTTGGATGCGAATGCGAGAGTGTGGACAGGGTCTGCGACCGCCGTCGGACGGACCCCGTGATGCAGGCCACATGGGCCTCGACTAGGCTGGTGGATGTCGAAATGCATACGTGCCGGGTCACGAGTCCGGGCGCGGATATCCGAGGAGGAAATATGGCTGATGCAGTGATCGTCGCCGGAGCACGCACACCGTTCGGGCGGCTGCAGGGAGAGCTGTCGAAACTCAGTGCCGTAGAGCTCGGCGCCGAAGCCATCTCCGGCGCACTCGATCGTGCCGGAATTCAGGGCTCTGACGTCGAGTACGTCATCATGGGCCAGGTTCTGCAGGCCGGCAACAGTCAGGGTCCCGGCCGTCAGGCTGCGGCCAAGGCCGGCATCCCCATGTCCGTTCCGGCCGTGACGGTCAACAAGCTGTGCCTGTCGGGAATCAACACGATCACCCAGGCGGCCCAGCTGATCCGGGCCGGTGAGTACGACGTCGTCGTGGCCGGAGGTCAGGAATCGATGAGCCAGGCTCCGCACATGCTCATGAAGTCGCGTTCGGGGTACAAGTACGGCGATGTGGTCGCCAAGGACCATATGGACTACGACGGCCTCTGGGATGCTTTCACCGACCAGGCCATGGGCGGCCTGACCGAGGAAGCCAACGCCGGTGATCGCGAATTCTCCCGCGCCGAGCAGGACGCGTTCTCCGCTCGTTCGCATCAGCGGGCCGCCGCCGCGCAGGAAGGCGGGGCCTTCGAGAACGAGATCGTCCCCGTGACCATCAGCTCGCGCAAGGGCGATGTCACCGTCTCCGCCGACGAGGGGGTGCGTCCGGACACGACAGCCGAGTCCCTGTCCAAGCTGCGTCCGTCGTTCCGCAAGGACGGAACGATCACCGCCGGCAACGCTTCGCAGATCTCCGACGGTGCCTGCGCCGTCGTCGTCATGTCACGAGAGAAGGCCGAAGAGCTGGGTGCTCCGATCCTCGCCGAGATCCGGTCGCATGCATGGACCGCCGGACCGGACTCGACTCTCCAGCACCAGCCCTCACAGGCCATCAAGGCTGCTGCCGAGCGCGAAGATGTCGCGGCCGATTCCTTCGATCTCTATGAGATCAACGAGGCCTTCGCCGCCGTCGGTCTGGCCAGTGCCAAGGACCTCGGTATCGACGAAGACAAGGTCAACGTCAACGGAGGCGCCGTCGCGCTGGGGCACCCGATCGGCGCCTCGGGAGCTCGGGTCGTCCTCACTCTTGCCCTCGAACTCCAGCGCCGAGGCGGCGGCACTGGCATCGCCGCGCTCTGCGGAGGCGGTGGGCAGGGTGATTCGCTCATCGTGTCAGTCCCTGCGCAGGCCTGATCGAGGCGTTCTGCTCGATTCAGACAGTTGAGACGGTGGGGAGCCGATCGGCTCCCCACCACTCGGGATAGAAGGGACCATCACCATGCTCGCAGCATTCTCAGTCGCCCCCAGCGGGGGAGAAGGGGCCGACGCATCGGTCCACGACGCCGTGGCAGCGGCTGTCGAGATCGTCCGCAACTCCGGTCTGCCCCACCGGACGGACTCGATGTTCACGACCATCGAAGGCGAATGGGACGAAGTCTTCGCCGTCATCAAGGAAGCCACCGAGGCTGTCGGTGAGTTCGGCACTCGGGTATCACTGGTGGTCAAGGCCGATATCAGGCCGGGCTATGCCGGCGAGATCGACGGCAAACTCGAACGCCTGGAGAAGGCGATCGACGCTCGAAGCGAAGCCTGAGACGAAATCTTCTGAAATTCTCAGTGACGTGAGTCTCATCTGGCGTTAGTCTTTCTCCATCGGATGCATCGGTCGAAGGAGACAGACAATGAATGGTGCAAAGCTCTTCTCTGTTGCCACGGCACTCACGCTTGTCGCGTTGCTGGGCTTCATGCTCGCAGGATTCTTCCCGATCATCGTCGACTTCGCCTTCGGCATCGAAGCCGTCGCAGTCATCCTTGCGATGGCGGGAGTGGTCGCGGTGTCCTTCGTGACAGTGCGCAAGTCGATGGAGAACGCGGCCCGTCACTACTGAGAATCTCACGCCGGGCTGCTCCGGCGGCACAACGGCCCTGGTCTGCGGCGGCGACTGAACTAGTCGCGCCAGACCAGGGCCGCTTTCTGTTCTCATCCGGGCATCGGTTACGATATTCGAGCCTCCGTAGCTCAGTCGGATAGAGCAACCGCCTTCTAAGCGGTAGGTCGCGGGTTCGAGCCCCGCCGGGGGCGCTTCTCATGCTCGCATCCGCCGGATCCCGCAGGTCCGGTCGATCGACGTCGGTGCCGAGCAATTCCGCGCCGATACGGCGTGGCAGTTGGTGCCGAGCTGGGAAAACATAGAGAGTGGAGGCGTGATGACTGAGAGCAAGAGCGCCGTGACGCCGCCGGTCGGCCAAGCGTTGAACGATATCGTCAAGCGAGTCTCGGAGACGTGCTTCACCCTGCGCAGCGAGGACTTCGCCGACGCTCGGACAGCACACTCGACACTGACCGCGGAGCTCAACGACTACGTGCTGCCGCGGATCAACCGCTCGCGGACTCCGTTCCTCATCGCCGTGGGCGGATCGACCGGCGCAGGCAAATCGACACTGGTCAACTCCCTCGTGGGTCGCAGCGTCAGCCCCGCCGGAGTGCGTCGGCCGACGACGGGCAATCCGGTCGTCATCTTCAACCCCGCCGATGCCAAGTTCTTCGAATCGGAGCACTACCTGCCCGACCTGCCGCGCAGCTCCGACCCGCAGTCGAGCATGCCCGGAGTCGTTCTCATCGCCGATGAGAACGTCGAAGCGGGCACGGCCATCCTTGACTGTCCCGATATCGACTCCATCTCCGAGACGAACCGTGCGCTCTCCCGCAGAGTGCTGCTCAGTGCCGATCTGTGGCTCTTCGTGACGACGGCGAATCGGTATGCCGATGCCGCGCCGTGGGCACTGCTGAAGACGGCCGCGGCACGCAGCACCTCGGTGGCCATCGTCCTCGACCGGGTTCCACCCGAGGCCAACCGCGAAGTCAGGCATCATCTCTCCAGTCTTCTCTCCGAAACGGGCCTGGCGAATTCCCCGATCTTCTCCGTCGCCGAGCTCGAACTCGAAGACGGACTGCTCCCTCATGCCGCGATCTATCCGATTCGCTCGTGGATCTCTCAGGTCGGCAGCGAGGGCACCTCTCTCGAACGCATCCGAAATCGCACGCTCACCGGTGCGATCTCTGCCCTGCCGGCACGAGTCCGCGAGCTCGCCGACTTCGCCGAAACACAGGAACAGGCACACATCACCCTGGCCGATTCGTTGGAGAAGAGTTTCCGATCCGCTCAATCCGGACTCGCGGAGGTCTTCTCCGACGGTCGGGTGCTGCACGGAGAGGTCAATGCCCGCTGGCAGGACTTCGTGGGCACCGGACAGCTGTTCCGCGGCCTGGAACCGACGATGGCTCGGATGCGCGATCGCATCTCCGCGGCGGTGACCGGAAAGCACGACGCTGCCACACCACTGCATGTGGCGATTCTGCGCAGCGCGGCCGTCTCCCTGCGCGAACGGGCCATCGACGTGGTCGATGAGGTGAATGCCGAGTGGCGCAATACTGCGGCCGGCGCAGCGCTCATCGAAGACCAGCCTGAGCTCCGCACGGTCGGGGGAGGGCTCGAGGACGCAGTGAAGTCCGCCGTGAGCACCTGGTCCGACGAAGTCAATGCGCTCGTTCGCGATATCGGTCAGGGCAAGAAGTCGAAGGCTCGAATTCTCTCCTTCGGGGTTGCCGGCGTCTGCGCCGTCGTCGAATACGCGGCCTTCTGGGATCCGCGGCGCACCCGCGGTGCCGGGCAGAGCACCCAGCAGGGAGCCGGCGTCGCACTCAACCTCGCGGAGACGATCTTCGGAGCCGACGAAGCAGCCGGGCTCATCTCTTCCGTCCGCCAGCGCTTCCTCGATGCCGCTGCGGGAATCGTCGCGGACTGCCGCACCCCTTTCGATAACGCACTGAGACTATCCGCGGTACCGGCGCGGCAAGCAGGCGCCCTGCGCGCCTCCGGTGAACGACTTGAGGTGGCATTGTGAACAGTTCAGCACAGACCGAGATTCGGAGCTTGGCCGAAGGCATCCGACACGCGCTGTCACTGAGCGAGGACAAGCTCGCCAGTGACGTGCGCACCGATGCGCAGAATCTACTGGATCGGGCAGAGGATCGCCTGGGTCTGGGCGAGGACTTCACCGTTGTGGCCTTCGCCGGCTCCACCGGGTCCGGCAAATCCTCACTGTTCAATGCGGTTGCCGGTCTCGAGATCGCCCGCGTGGGCGTCCGCCGGCCAACGACCTCTCGACCGACCGCATGTGTCTGGGGCGAGGGCGGCAACGATGTCCTCGACTGGCTGCACGTGCCCGAACGCAGCCGTACCTGGCGCGAATCGGCACTCGACGGAGACGATCAGAGGCGTCTGCACGGACTGATCCTCCTCGACCTGCCCGACCACGACTCCACGGCAGTCGAACACCGTATCGAATCAGATCGCCTGGTAGGTCTCGTCGACGTCGTGTTCTGGGTCGTCGACCCGCAGAAGTATGCCGATTTCTCGCTGCACTCGGAGTACCTGACCAAACTCGCCGAGAACAGCGCGAACATGGTCGTCGTCCTCAATCAGATCGACAAACTCAGCCCGGAGGAGCAGAAGGCCGCAGCCGATCATCTCCGCCAGCTGCTCAACGAGGATGGGCTGAGCGAGACGAATGTGCGCATCTCCTCGGCAGTGACACGAGAGGGCATCCCGGAGATCCGCAGCATCCTTGCCGACACCGTCGATTCGAACGACGCCGCGGCCGAAAGGCTGCTGGCGGATATGCAGGCGATGGCAAAGCGGATCCGCAGGGAACTCGGCGAACCGGTGTCCTCTCCGGACGAACTGGCGGGCGCATCACGGTTGGTCGAAACGATGTCGGAAGCCGCCGGTGTCGAAGCCGTGGCACAGACCGTCCACGATGACTACATCCGCCGCGCCTATCGCAAAACCGGGTATCCCGTACTCGCGTGGGCTCAGCGCAATGCGCCCGATCCCCTGGGCGCCAAACACGGTCAGGACCGGGACGAACTCGTCCGGGCCTCGGTGCCGGCGACGACGAAGGCCCAGAGCTCACATGTACGGCTCATGGCCCACGAACTCATCGCGGAATCCGTATCGACAATGCCGCAGGCCTGGCAGAACGAAGCTGCAGAAGCCGAGAAGAAGAGCACGGACGAACTGTCCGATAACCTCGACTCGGCCGTCACAGCTGTGGAGATCACTCGCCAGAGTCCTGGCTGGTGGTCGTTGGCCCACACCCTGCAGATCGTCTTCTTCGTCGCGTCGATCGTCGGTCTCCTCGGCATCATCGCCTCCGCGCTCGTCGCCGCCATCGGCTCGGGCGCTCTGCCGACGTGGTGCTGGATCGTCAGCTTCGGACTGTTCGTGATCGGCGTGATCGGTTCGTTCGTGACCTCGCTGGTGGCGAAGTCCGCGCGGGCCAAAGGCGCCAAGGAGGCGGCCGCCGAGGTCGACGGCAAGCTGCGAGACGCAGTCGGCCGCGTCGCCCAGAGCTCGTACCTCAATCCGGTGAAGATCGTCATCGGAGAGCACCGACAGGCATACGAGATGCTCGGCTGAGACTCGGACGCATCTGTCCGACTCGAACACGCCTGAGTGCGCGACTCGGACCGCAATGCCCTGTGGACACAGAACTGCTGTCCACAGGGCATTTCCTGTCCCTGGACACCGGACCGACGGATCGGGCTGACTGGAGCTCCATGCGGACGCAGATGACCGTATGGTTCGATCACACCGATTTGGAGACACCGATGTCCGCAATCCCGATCACCGTCACCGGCACCATCGCCACAGAGCCGACCGCGCGCACGCTGCCGTCCGGGCGAGCCTGTGCCTCTTTCCGGCTCGCTGTCAATCACTGGAGAGTCGACAAGAGCACAGGAGAGTTCGTCACCGACGGCACCTCGTGGTTCGGAGTCGACTGCTACGGCGAACTGGCCAGCAATTCCGCGATGTCGCTGAGCACCGGAGCAGCGGTGATCGTGTCGGGCAGCTTGCGAAACCGAGAATGGGCCACCGAGGAGCGGAGCGGAATCTCGCCGACGGTGGTCGCGGAGCATATCGGACCCGATCTGAGATACGGTACCGCTCACTACAAACGAGCCAAGGCAACTGACCGCTCACAGTCGAGTTCCGGCCAGGCGAACACTGAGTCATCAGGGCCGAGCGATGCGATCTGGGGTGCTTTGGCTCCGATGGAAACTCCATCAGGAGACGGTGTTGGGGCCGGTGAGGCGGCGGGGCTCACAGCCACTGGACCGGACAGCGCTGCGCACACTGATTCGGATGACGACCGCACCACCGACGAGACCGGTACCGCCGGCCGCGACACCGGCGTCGAATCCGGGGGCAGTGCCGGAACCGACATCGACGCCAGCGGCGAAGAGGAACCGATCGCGCGCGACACCGCAAAAGCCGCGGCCCCGTTCTGAGCGTGGATTCTTCGCGTCGGCGTCGTCTCGCTGCCGCGCTCGGCACGTGTGATCCGCTAGAGTGAGACTGTCAATCGTCCCCTCTCGCCGAGGTTGTAGATGCGTCTCGTTCCTGTGCTGGGTGCTGCAGCACTGACTCTGGCATTGTCGGGCTGTTCACTCTTCGGCTTCGGAGCCGATGACTCTCAGCCCCAGCCGAAGCAGACCCAGGCGAAGCCCGTCGCCGAAGTCGACAAAGTGCTCAAAGCACTCAAACCCCTGACCGGCGACAAGGAGTCGGTGCCGTCGACGAAGAAGTTCTTCTCAACGATGCTCGACGCCGGATATGAGCCTGAGCAGCTCGAGGCGACGATCGACGAATCGCCGCTGGGCAATGAGGTCCCTTCGAAGATGTTCGGGGTCAAAACCGACAAAGGCTGCGTCGTCGGAGAGATCCGAAAAGGGAAAGCCACGGCCGACCTCGTCGAGCCCACGGAGTCGACGGGCTCCTGCCTGTTCGGCGAAGTCGAACGGCCGGAGGGCGTCAAAGCGCCCAAGGGCGAGAAGCGCGACGAAGACGGCGACTCCAACGGGGCCGGCCACATGCCCGGTGAGGACATCAACGGCAAAGACGGTGAGACCGAGAGTCCCGCGCCGAGTGAAAACGGCTCCGAATCGACGAGCACCGGGGGAGCGGAGGGGACCGCGGGTTCCGAAGGATCCGAAAGCGCCGACAGCTCTGAGGGCACCGCCGGGACGTCCGGCGAGGGCACATTTGGAGAGGCTTCGAGCGAAGGCGGATCTGGCGAAACCTCGAGCGAAGGCGACACCTCAGGAGAAGCCCCGTCACTCGGCGGCGGCTGAGCCGACTGCTTCGGGCGACCGCGCACCTCAGTCGACGCTCAACATCCCCGGCGGACGCCGTGCGCCAAGTAGCGCTGGAGTGCGCCGAACCGATAGCCTGAGAGCACTATGGCCGAATTCATCTACACCATGCACAAGGCGCGCAAAGCGCACGGTGACAAAGTCATCCTCGACGATGTATCGATGTCGTTCTACCCCGGAGCGAAGATCGGTATGGTCGGCCCCAACGGCGCCGGCAAATCTACGATTCTGAAGATCATGGCAGGAATCGAGCAGCCCTCCAACGGCGAAGCTCGACTCAGCCCCGGATACTCAGTGGGCATCCTCATGCAGGAACCGCCCCTGAACGAAGAGAAGACCGTTCTCGGCAACGTGGAAGAAGGCGTCGGCGAGATCAAGGCGAAGCTCGACCGCTTCAACGCCATCTCCGAGGAGATGGCGAACCCCGATGCCGACTTCGACGCTCTGATGGACGAAATGGGCAAGCTGCAGGAGGCCATCGACGCCGCTGATGCTTGGGACCTCGACTCCCAGCTCGAACAGGCGATGGACGCGCTGCGCTGCCCGCCGCCGGACGCAGCGGTCTCCGTCCTCTCCGGTGGTGAACGCCGCCGCGTGGCACTGTGCAAGCTCCTGCTCGAGAAGCCCGACCTGCTGCTCCTCGACGAGCCGACCAACCACCTCGACGCAGAATCGGTGCTGTGGCTCGAGCAGCACCTGCAGAGCTACCCCGGCGCCGTCATCGCGATCACGCACGATAGGTACTTCCTCGACCACGTGGCCGAATGGATCGCCGAAGTCGACCGCGGGCACCTCTACCCCTATGAGGGCAACTACTCGACCTACCTCGAGAAGAAGCAGGAGCGCCTCCAGGTCCAGGGTAAGAAGGACGCAAAGCTGGCCAAGCGGCTCAAGGACGAACTCGAATGGGTCCGTTCGAATCCGAAGGCGAAGCAGACGAAATCGAAGGCCCGTCTGGCTCGCTATGAGGAGATGGCAGCCGAAGCGGAGAAGACGCAGAAGCTCGACTTCGAAGAGATCCAGATTCCCGCCGGCCCTCGCCTCGGCGATGTCGTCATCGAAGCGGACAAGATCGAAAAGGGCTTCGACGGGCGCAAGCTGATCGACGGACTGAGCTTCTCCCTGCCGCGCAACGGCATCGTCGGCGTCATCGGTCCCAACGGCGTCGGCAAGTCGACCCTGTTCAAGACCATCGTGGGCATGGAAGAGCTCGACGGAGGAAACCTCAAGGTCGGCGACACCGTGAAGATCTCCTATGTGGATCAGTCGCGCGGCGGAATCGATCCGGACAAGAACCTCTGGGAAGTCGTCTCCGACGGACTCGACTTCATCCAGGTCGGCAAGGTCGAGATGCCGTCTCGTGCCTATGTCTCCGCGTTCGGATTCAAGGGGCCGGACCAGCAGAAGAAGGCCGGAGTCCTCTCCGGTGGTGAACGCAACCGCCTCAACCTCGCGCTCACCCTCAAACAGGGCGGAAACCTGCTCCTGCTCGATGAGCCGACGAACGACCTCGACGTCGAGACCCTGGGCTCCCTGGAGAACGCTCTGCTCGAATTCCCCGGCTGTGCCGTGGTCGTCTCGCACGATCGTTGGTTCCTCGACCGCGTGGCCACGCACATCCTCGCCTGGGAAGGCACCGAGGAGAACCCGGCGAACTGGTACTGGTTCGAAGGCAACTTCGAGGCCTACGAGAAGAACAAGGTCGAACGACTCGGCGAAGATGCGGCCCGTCCGCACCGAGTCACACACCGCCGACTCACCCGCGACTGATCCCAGTCCGGTCTGAGCCGTATCGGCTCCGACCCTGCGTTCCCACAGCTGATGCCCCGGCCATTCCGACCGGGGCATCTCTGTGTCCGTGGTGGTGCGGCTATCAGTACTCTGAACGGCTGGTGAGACCGCCGAGGCGCGCAATCCCTCTGAACAGGAGACGGACGAGGATCGTCCCGATGATTCCGCAGACGACGGCCAGCAGCCCGCAGACCGCCGTATGCAGATCGGTGCGTCCCATGAACGCGACGAGGCTGAGCAGACCGATGACAAGGAACAGCGCCACGTTCACCAGCCGGCTGAGGATGGTGCCGATAATGTCCATCATCGTCGGATCCTGACGCGTCACTGAACCTCCTTGACCCGGACCATGCCTTCTTGGGCCACAGTAGCCAGCAGGGTTCCGTCCTGAGCGAAGATGCGCCCGTAGCCGAGCCCGCGTCCGCCCTGCGCGGCAGGGGACTCCTGGACATAGAGCATCCACTCGTCGACGCGCACCCGGTGATGCCACCACATGGCATGGTCGAGGCTGGCCACTCGCAGACCAGGAGTCCGCCAGGTCAGTTCGTGGTGACGCAGCACCGGTTCAAGCAGATTGAAGTCACTGGCGTAGGCCAGGGCAGCGGCATTGAGCACAGAATCGTCACCGAAAGTCGCGCTGGTCCGGAACCAGGAATGCTGTTCGGTGATCGAAGAATCGGAGGTGCCGGACGTGTGCAGCGACGGCTCGACGGGACGGACTTCGAAGGGGCGCTTCCGCAGCCAATCGCTGACGAGCGGGGAATCTTCGTCGCCGAGGTAGTCGAGCAGCTCCGGGCAGTCTTCGGGAGCCGGCAGGTCAGTCGGCATCTGCTCGGCATGCCTGAGGCCCGGCTGCTCGTCCTGGAAGGAAGCGCTCAGCGACAGTATCGGCGCTCCCTTCTGATAGGCGTGGACGCGGCGGGCAGAGAACGAACGGCCGTCGCGCAGCCTCTCCACTCCGAACTCGATGGGTTCGCTGACATCGCCGGCGCGCAGGAAGTACCCGTGGAGCGAATGGATCAGGCGATCGCTGGGGAGCGTGGCCGCGCGCAACGACACACTGTGCGAGCACCTGCCCACCGTAGACCCGACCATCGGGTTTGTACTGGCTGTGCCCGATGAAGAAATCCGTCTCGCTGGAAGCTGCGGTGAACTCGAGCCTGCGCAGATCGAGGATCTGATGCAACGTCGCTACGTTGGCCTCCGCTTCGGTGGATGCTTCGTCGGTCATGGGCTTCTCCCTCGGATGGCTCGGCCAATCGTGCGTACGAGTCACGATCCTATCGTGTGCGGCATCGGCGTGATGAAGGTGGCATGATGGGAGGCATGCACTCAGGCGCCACCAACCCCCTTCTCGACGAGTTCACCCGCGTACTGTTGGAACTGAGATGGGGTGATATGGACGCGTATGGCCACGTCAACAACGTCACCCAGCTCAAACTGTTGGAAGAGGCGCGCGTGCGTGCCCTCGGATCTCCCACCCACAGCTCCGACGCACCGACCACACCCGGACAGCACGGAGTGTCCGAGACCGTCAGCGGGGTCGAGATTCCGACGATCTTCGCCGACGCCTCGGCGACGACGGAACTCCTTGTGGCTTCCCATGCGATCGAGTACCGCGCTCCGATTCCCTATCGCACCGGACCCATCGCCGTCGATCTCGTCATCAGCGAGGTCAGCCCCGCCTCGGTGACGGTGGGATATGTCATCTGCGAACCGGACGGTTCGCGCACTTATACGGTCGCCGAGACGATCATCGTCTTCATCGACATTGCCAGCGGTCGACCGCGCCGCCTCAGCGAAGCCGAGACCGAAGCGATGGAATCGGTGCTCGGCACGCCCGTCCCGCTGCGGAGGACCCGGCGATGACGGAACTGAACATCAACGACCCGCTGGCGATGCGGGATCTCTCTGCTTTCACGTCTCTGGCTCATCGGGCGGATTCGGACGGAGCGATGCGGCTGCAGGTGGCCTCCGACGTCCTCGCCGCCACCGTGGCACCGCTGTTCCCGCACGGACTCGGCGACTCGACGCCGCTGGTGCTGGCCATGCGGATGCTGCGCCTGGACGACCATGAACTCGACGGTTTCGACGAGGCGGTGCCGCTGTCGAACCTCCTCGACCGGTTTGCGCGCGACGAGAACGGAACCACTCTTCCGGTGCCGCCGAACTCCGTGCTCGTGTCCTGGACGGGGATCGCGCCTCCGCGTGGGGGTTGGGCCGAATACGACACGATCACGGTCGGACGGCTCCACAAGACGGCGGAGGCAGGGATCGCAGAGATCAGCACCGGTGCAACCGAGGGATCCGGAGGACATGCGGTCAAAGCCCTGCGCTCCCGGGTGTGGTCACGTGAGATGACAGGTGAGCAGGGGACCGGACTGCCCGGAGGACTGGCCTTCGCCGCCACCGCTCTGCGCTTCGTTCCGCCCGTCGGTCGCGATGATGACCGGCAGCTGCGCATCATGGAATCCGGAGGCTGGCTGCGCCTCGTCACCCCGGGCGGTCACCTGCTCACGCGCGTGCGGGGTCGGTGACACGCGCGCTCGGGGTCGGTGATCAGCGGATGTTCGGATTCGTGTTGACCATCGCGGTCGCGGCCCGCTGGAAGTAGTCCCAGAACATCTCGTCGTACAGCGGCGGCAGACTCACATCGTCGAGAGCCGCACGCATACAGCGCAGCCAGCGGTCCCGGGCGTCGAAATCGATGGGGTAGTCGAAATGCCGCATCCGCAGTCGCGGGTGGCCGCGCTGCTCCTGATAGGTCGACGGACCGCCGAAGTACTGTTCGAGGAACGTCTGCAGACGGTGCTTCGCCCCCTCCAGCTCGTGGCCGTCCGGATACATCGCAATGAGCTGTGCATCGGCGTCGACATGTTGGTAGAACACGTCGACGAGGCGGGTGAACGTGTCATGTCCGCCGACGGCCTCGAAGATGGAGCCGTCAGTTGTCTGCGTCATCACTCGATCCTTCACTGGGAGAGTCTTCCTGCACGGTGCTGCGGATCTCCTGGTCATTGGGCAGCGGCGAGGGATTCTCGGAGTCGCCTGCGGCCGCGGGGGCCATCGCCTGCTCCTTGGCCGGCAGGGTGCGCAGAACCGTCTCCTGCACCATACCGATCTGTCCGCCGCGCTTGGCCAGCTGGGTCATCAGTTCGGCACGGAAGGCACGCTCGACCATCCACTGCAGGTTCGGTTTGGTCTTGACCATGGTGCGGATGACGCGGTGGGAGCCCGACAGCGACTGGACACCGGCGATCTCCGGATCTTCGAGCATTGCCTTCGACAGCTCGGGATCCTTCCGCAGAGTGCGCGTGATGTCCTCGGTCATCTCGCGGTATTCATCCATCGAGGTCCGGTAGTCGATGGGGATGTCGAGGACGGCGCGTGCCCAACCCTGGGACAGGTTGCCCACGCGCAGGATCTCACCGTTGCGCACATGCCACAGGGTGCCCGTGAGGTCGCGGATCTGGGTGCGACGCAGGCCGACGTCCTCGACTTCGCCGACGGCCTCGCCGAGGTCGACGGTGTCACCGATTCCGTACTGGTCTTCGATGACGATGAAGAATCCCGACAGGTAGTCGCGGACGAGCTCCTGAGCCCCGAAGGCGATGGCGACACCGGCGATACCGGCAGAAGCGAGGATCGGGGCGATGTTGAAGCTCAGGGCATCGAGGATCATGAGGACCGCGATGACGCTGACGAGGATCGTCGTCACCGACGACAGCATCCGTCCCACGGTCTTCGCTCGCTGGGCTCGGCGTTCCTTGATCGTCTGTTCATCGATCCCGGTGCGTTGGGCCTCAAGGGCAGTGGAGGAGAACTTCGTTCGGCCGGCGCTTTCAGCCTTCTCGCTGCCGACGGTGCCCTTGGCTACCGCGGTGGTGAACCTGCGGATGAAGAGCCGGATGACGAGATTGACGACAATGGCGCCGATGATGATGACGGTGATCTTCAGCGGCGCGCCGAGGAGGAACGACGCCCAATCGAAGTCACTTGCAGTCTGAACAGTGGTATCAATTGCTTCGGAAGTCATGATCATTCGAGATTAGCTGTGAAGGTTCAATGATCCCTTGGAAGCGCTGGACGCACGCTGAACCTGCAATGCGCGCTCCGCATCGGCGAGGTTCTCCCGCATCAGCCGCACCAGGCCTTTCGACGCGGACGGGTGATCGTCGAGCCACCGCCGGGTGGCCTTGACTGTGGCAGAACTCACCGGCGGGTACAGTCGCAGAGTCATCGTCTGCGCCATCTCCAACGTGCGCGTCTCCCACCAACCGGCTACCCGGGCGAAGTACTCATCGGCGAAGGACCGCAGCGGTGCTTCGGCGGCGATGAGCTCTCCGGACTCCTTCTGCAGACCGGTTCCGAAGCCCAGCGCCAGTGCCCCGAGTTCGGAGTTCGGCAGATCGGCATCGTCGACGATGCGGGTGAAGGTGCGTGATTTCGACGCCGAGGTGGGCCTGGAGGCGCGTGCGGTCGCGGCGTGGCGAACACCGGTGGCGCTGGGGTCCTTGCGGCTCATCTCCGCCACGGCGGAATCGTCGACGGCGTCGTTCGCAGACAGACCGATGATGATCTCCCACGTCAGGTCCGTGTCCAGAGTGATCCCATAGACGTTGTCCTTCTCAGCCCGCAGCCAGGACTTCAGGCGGTCCAGCTGCTTGGGCGTGGTTGCATGACGGATGAACCCGCGCACGAGTTGGAAGGCCTGATCCGTTCCCTCCTCGACCGTTTCGAGCAGTTCGATGAAACGGTCGGCCACCTCGGCGTGCTTCGTCTCCCGCTCTTGCGGAGGCAGGTAGGAGGCGACCGCGGTGTCGAGCTGACGCATCTGCGTGAGCAGCCCGGACGAATGGGTGATGGCGTGCAAGTGGGTGAGCATCGTGTTGATGTAGTCGTGGACGGGGCGCTCACCGTCGCGGACCTCATCCCACAGGGTGGCCAGAACGAGCAGCTGAGTGAGCGAATCGTCGAAGTCGCCCAGCCGGTGCGCCGCCGTTTCCATGCTGCGTGAGTCGAAGCGGACCTTGGCATAGCTGAGGTCGGCGTCGTTGACGACGATGACATCCGGCAGCGGCAGGCCACGGGCCTCGGTGACCTCGGCAGATTCGCCGTCGATGTCGAGCGGGAACGAATGGGTGCGCTTCAGTCGTCCCTGTCCGTTGTCCGAGTAGAAGCCGATGGCCAGTCGGTGCGGTCGCAGCGACGGCGTGGGCTGTCCCGGAATCGACCACGGCTTCTGAGTCACCTGCAGAGTCGAGATCGTCTGCTCGTCCGTCTTCGCCGCGTCGCCGGCTGCCTGACCGTCTTCGGCGGTGACGACGGCTTCGAGGAGGTTGACCCCGGATTCCTCGAGCCACAGCTTCGACCAGGCCTCCAGGTCCCTGCCCGAGGTGGCTTCGAGCTCGCTGAGGAGATCGGAGAGTTCGGTGTTCGACCAGGCGTGTTTGTCGAAGTAGCTCTTGAGACCGGAGAAGAACTCGTTGCGACCGACCCAGGCGACGAGCTGTTTGAGCACCGAGGCTCCCTTGGCGTAGGTGATGCCGTCGAAGTTGACTTCGACATCGGCGAGGTCCTCGATCGGGGCGACGATCGGGTGGGTGCTCGGCAGCTGATCCTGGCGGTAGGCCCAGGACTTCTCGATCGTGGCGAACGTCGTCCACGCATCGGCGAACTCGGTCGCCTCGGCCGTCGCCAGCGTCGACATGAACTCGGCGAACGACTCGTTGAGCCACAGATCGTTCCACCAGCGCATGGTCACGAGATCTCCGAACCACATATGAGCCAGTTCGTGGAGGATCGTCACCGTCCGGCGTTCGACCAGAGCCTCGGTGGGACGGGACCGGAACACATAGTTCTCGAGGATCGTCACGGCACCGGCATTCTCCATCGCTCCGGCATTGAACTCCGGGACGAAGAGCTGATCGTACTTCTCGAACGGGTAGGCGACATCGAATTCGCGTTCGAAGAACTCGAAGCCGGCCTTCGTGATCCGGAACAGCTTCTCCGCGTCGAGATGCTCGAGCAGCGAGGCACGGCAGTACAGACCCAGAGGAACGACAGATCCGTCGGAGGACGTCAGCTGCGAATGCACGGATTCATAGGGGCCGGCGATGATCGCGGTGATATACGACGAGATCGGGGTGGTGGGGGCGAACTGCCACACCGCCATGCCCGGTTGCGGGGTCTCTCCGAGTTCGGCGAAGGTCTCCTTCGGATCGCTCGGCGTCGGGGTGGGCGAATTCGAGACGACCGTCCACTTCTCCGGTGCGACGACGGTGAAGGAGTACGGAGACTTGATATCGGGCTGTTCGAAGACGGGGAAGACACGGCGCGCGTCGGGGACCTCGAACTGGGAGTAGAGGTAGACCTCGTCATCGATCGGGTCGACGAAGCGATGCAGGCCCTCGCCGGTATTCATGTAGGAGAAATGAGCATCGACGATGAGCTCGTTCTCAGCCGCGAGACCGGGAAGGGTGATGCGGGCCGGTGCGACCACCTCGGCGAGGTCGAGCTCGGTGCCGTTGAGGCGGACGCGCTCGACGCTGGCGGTGATGGCGTCGATGAACGTCGTCGAATCCGATGCTGCAGTGAAGCGGATACGTGAGCGGACGCGGAAACTCTCACCAACTCCTGTGAGGATCAGAGTGTGCTTGTAGCTCGAGACGTCCACGTTGGCTGAACGTTCGCGTGCTTCGTCTCGGGTGAGGTTGTGTTGCGGCACAGTGAGGTGACCTTCGCTTCGGGAACCGGGTGTACTCGGTCATTCTTTCATGGACATGCGCTCCCGGTGCGATATCGGCACCACGGATCGGGATTCGACCGCTGTTCCCGCACTCGGCGGGTATTGGTAGATTGAGCACCGACACGTTGGGTGCCCGACACGGGCCCCGCAAGCGGATGAAAGAGGAGAGACAGTGAGCAGAGAAACACTCGATCTGTGGTTCGACACGGCCTGCCCATGGGCATGGATGACCTCGCGCTGGGGTCTGGAAGTGGCCAAGGTCCGCGACGTCGACGTGAAGTTCCACCCGATGAGCCTGAACTTCCTCAACCGTGACAAGGACATTCCGGACGACTACCGCGCACTGATGAACCGGGCTCTGGCTCCGATGCGCATCGTCACCGCCGCTATCGCCGAGCACGGGGATGACATCGCCGAACCGCTCTACACCGCGATCGGCACCCGCATCCACCCGGGTGGAGAGAAGGACTTCGAGAAAGCTGTGTCCGAGGCCCTCGCCGAACTGCAGCTGCCTGCCGAACTCATGAAGTACGGCGAGACCGAGGACTATGACGCCCAGCTCCAGGCTTCCCACGACGAGGCTCTGAGCTTGGTCGGCGACGATGTGGGCACGCCGATCTGCCGCGTCGCCGGAACCGCGTTCTTCGGTCCTGTCGTCACCCCCGCTCCGAAGGGAGAGGACGCCGGACGGCTCTTCGACGGCGTCCTCGCCGTCGCCTCGACACCGGGATTCTTCGAGCTCAAGCGCACCCGCGACCAGGGCCCGAACTTCGACTGAGACGGGGCGGTCCGCACAGTCAGCGGACTCGACCGATCCACACACCGCACCGAAAGGCAGACATATGAAGGTTCACCTCGGCACCGACCACGCCGGATTCGAATTCAAAGAGGTCCTCAAAGCTCACCTGGAGAAGGCAGGGCACGACGTCGTCGACCACGGCGCTCATGAATACGACGCCCTCGATGACTACCCGGCATTCTGCATCGCCGCGGCGCAGGCCGTCGTCGATGATCAGGCCGCCGGACTCGACGCTCTCGGCGTTGTGATCGGCGGATCCGGAAACGGCGAGCAGATGGCCGCAAACCTGGTCAAGGGCGCACGCACCGCTCTGGCCTGGAATCCGGAGATCTCGAAGCTGGCCCGCCAGCACAACAACGCTCAGATCGTCGCCGTCGGCGCCCGCCAGCACCCCGAAGCCGAAGCGATCGCCATCGTTGACGCCTTCCTGGCCGAGCCGTTCTCCGGCGATGAGCGCCACGAACGGCGCATCAACATCATGGCCGACTATGAGGAGCAGGGCCAGCAGGCTCTGTGAAAGTAAGAACACTGTGACGAGGAGGACACTGTGAAGATCCACGGCGCCGTGCTGCGGGAGATGAAGCGGCCCCGGCCCTTCGCCGGGTCGCAGCCGATCTCGATCGAGTCTCTCGAACTCGATGAACCGGGTCCCGGTGAGGTGCTCATCCGGATGACGGCCGCTGGGGTCTGCCACTCGGATCTCTCCGTCGTCGACGGAAACCGTCCCCGCCCGTTGCCGATGCTCCTCGGTCATGAAGGTGCGGGAGTCGTCGAGCAGCTCGGTGACGGTGTCGATGACCTCGAGGTCGGCCAACAGGTCGTCACAGTGTTCCTGCCTCGGTGCGGGGAGTGCACGAACTGCCGTACCGACGGGAAGCTGCCCTGCACCCCGGGCAGTGCGACGAACGGTGCCGGAACTCTGCCGTTCGACGGTCACAAGGTCCGTCTCCATGAGGACACCGGCGCGAGGTGCTCCACCACCTCGGCGCGTCCGTATTCGCCACTCATGCCGTGCTCAACCGTGCATCGGTCGTTCCCGTCGACGAGGACGTCCCCGCGTCCATCGCCGCTGTGCTCGGCTGCGCCGTGCTTACCGGAGGGGGAGCGGTCCTCAACGCCGGACGTCCCGGACCGGACGACGAAGTGATGATCGTCGGGCTCGGCGGGGTCGGAATGGCTGCACTCATCACGGCCCTGTCCATCGAGACCGCCGGCGTCATCGGCGTCGACGCGAACCCCGACAAACTCGTACGGGCGAAGGAACTCGGCGCCGTCGAGGTCTTCACACCCGAGCAGCTGGGGGAGCGGAAGGCACCGATCGTCATCGAATGCGTCGGACATCCTCGGGCCTTCGAGACCGCGTTCTCGGCCACCGCTGTCGGCGGGACGACCGTGACCGTGGGACTTCCCGCACCAGATGCGCAGTCGAGCATCACCCCGGTGACTCTGACCGCCGAGGCGCGGACCGTGATCGGCTCCTATCTCGGGTCCGCGGTGCCGAGCCGAGACATCCCCGTCTACGCCCAGCTGTGGCGGGAGGGCAAACTGCCCGTCGAGGAGCTCATCTCCGACACGATCTCACTGAGCGAGCTCAATGAGGCATTCGACGCGCTCTCCGACGGAACGGTCATCCGTCAGGTCATCGACTTCGAGGCGTGAGCCCCACCTGAGATGTCTCCTTTGGTACTACCTGACGGCGGCTGAGCAACCTAGTGTGGAAACTCGCGACCTTGCTGACAACCTCACTCAATACGTTGCTGACAACCTCGCTCACTAGGTTGTGAACGACCTGACTCACTAGGTTGCTTACACCAAATGAGTGGGGTTGTCAGC
>NZ_JBNFOL010000022.1:0-63047 GCF_057364765.1 Brevibacterium sp. LAARM3_SD1
CCGCCGGCCGGCGCGGTCGGGCATCGAGATCGGCCGGTCGGCTCACCCGATCGGACGGGTCAGCGCGCTGCCGGTCGGGCCGGCGCCATGCCGGTCGAGCAGGGTTCGACCTCAGCGAACGGGGACGTCGAGGGTCTGTCCGGGGTGAACCGTCGGGGTGTCCAGGTGGTTGATCTCGACGATATCGGCAACGACATCGCGGGTGTCGCGGTCGATGCCGAGGCTCGAAGCCACGGTCCACAGCGATTCGCCCTCACCAACGACGACTGACTCGGCGTCGATGCCGATGCTCTCCGTCTCCGATTCGGCGACAGCAGCGGCCGAGAACGACTGGGTGGCGAGGAGGACCGCCCCGCCGATGACGACGAGAGCGACGAGCAGGGTCCGGAGAAGGCGCACAGCCTGGCGTCCACGAGGGGTCAGGTGCAGCTCGGTGTTCTGTGCAGACATCGCATTACCTCTTTCATTCGTACGATTCCACCAGTAATCGGTAGAACGTATGTTCTATTCAACATGCCAATCGAACAAATGTCCAGTCCAACTCGAACATCTATGCGACAATGAGAGGGAACCAGCGTTGTTGATTGATCTGTCAGAACCATCTCAGTCGGCACTGACACGAGAATTTCCGAAGCGGAGATCACGGCGTTCAGCGGCAGGGAATAGAACGAAGGGGAACGAGCAATGGTTCAGAACAAACGAGGCAGAGGCAGGCCTCGCAACGAAGATGTTGCCAGCGAGATCGCTGCCGCTCGCACCGATGACGACGTCGTCCAGATCCCTGAGGGCTCATCCGGTGAGGGCGACTTCCGCCTCACTCCCCGTCAGCGTCTCGTCCTCGAGACCATCGAACGCGCGGTCGTGACCAACGGCTACCCGCCGAGTATGCGCGAGATCGGCAAGGCCGCCGGGCTGGCCTCTCTCTCCAGCGTCGCCCATCAGCTCTCCCAGCTCGAACGCCTCGGCTATGTCCGCCGTGACCCGAAACGCCCGCGTGCCATCGAAGTGGTCAATCCGTTCGAAGAGGAAGAGGCCGAGCGCGCGAAGTACGAGGAGCTGGCCAACAACACTGTGCAGGTGCCGGTCGTCGGTCGCATCGCCGCCGGTGGCCCGATCCTGGCCGAACAGGAAGTCGACGATGTCTTCTCCCTGCCGACGCAGGTCGTCGGCTCCGGTGAGATGTTCCTGCTCAAGGTCGTCGGCGATTCGATGATCGAAGCCGCCATCTGCCACGACGACTGGGTGGTCGTGCGCAAGCAGCACACCGCTGACAACGGTCAGATCGTCGCCGCCCTGCTCGACGGCGAGGCCACGGTGAAGACCCTCAAGCGCAAGGCGGGTCAGCAGTGGCTGATGCCGCAGAACGAGAACTACGAGCCCATCGACGGCACCTACGCGCAGATCATGGGTCTCGTCGTCGCCGTCATCCGCCGCCTCTGACCCTCGGCCGGCACTCCGCTGCCGCAACACAAAGGCCCGCGACCGATTCGGTCGCGGGCCTTTGTGTCATCCTTCGTCGGTTTCGGCCAGGCGGGCCAGACTCTTGCGAACGAGACCGGAGTTCGTCGTCGGCCACATCCGCGGCATCGAATTGACGAGGAACCCGGCGTACCGGGCCGAGCGCAGCCGCGAGTCGAGCACGGCCACCACTCCCCTGTCACCGGTCGAGCGGATGAGGCGACCTGCCCCCTGCGCCAGCCGCAGGGCGGCATGCGTGGCCGATACTGCCATGAAGCCGTTGACTCCACGCTGGTCGGCATCGCGTGCTCGCGCCTGCATGAGCGGATCGTCGGGGCGAGGGAAGGGCAGTCGGTCGATGATGACCAGGCGGTTCGTCCGACCCGGCACATCGACTCCCTGCCACAGCGACATCGTCCCGAACAGGCACGTCTGATCGTCGGCCGTGAACTGGGAGACGAGGGCGGGCAGTCCGTCATCGCCCTGGAGCAGGATCGGGAAATCGAACCTCTTCCGCAGATGTTCGGCTGCCGCGTTCGCGCCCGCCCGCGAGGAGAACAGTCCCAGTGCACCGCCGTTCGAGGCTTCGACGAGTTCTTCGAGTTCGGTCAGCGCTTCTTCGCTCAGCCCGCTGCGTCCGGGTTTGGGCAGGTGGGAGGCGACATAGAGGATTCCCTGCTTGCCGTAGTCGAACGGGGAACCGACATCGAGGCTGTCCCATTTCGGGGCATCGGGTCCGAAGAGTCCCAACGAGGCTGCGACCGCGTCGAAGTTCCCACCCAGGGACAGGGTCGCCGAGGTGGCCACGACCGTTGATTCCTCGAAGATGCCGTTGCGCATGGTGCCGGCCACACTCAGGGGTGCGACGACGAGGTTCGTCGTCTCTTTCTCTCTGAACGTCGAGCGCGAGAGCCAGATGACGTCGTTCTTGCCAGGGTCGCAGAAGCGTTCGGCGAGTTCGAAGATCTCCTGGCAGCGCGCCTTGGCCATCTGCCGGCCGGCGTCGGCGTCCTCGGTCTTGCCGCCGATGTCGTTGATGATCTGCCGGGCGGAGTCGCGGATCTGTGCCAGGGCCAGTCCGAGTGCCTCACTCATATGCAGGATGAGTCCCTCGGGTACCGATTTCTGTGCGCGTTCGAGTGCCGCCGCCGCGGAGTCGAGCAGGGAGACGACACCGTCCTGGACCGTCGTGTGTTTGCGTACGGAACTCGTCGCGGCCGAGAGCATGCTCGTGTTGATCTGCCCGGACAGGGCGCTGGTCACTCGGTCCTTGAGCTCATGGGCCTCGTCGATGATGATGACATCGTGTTCGGGCAGCACGTTCGAATCCCCGAAGGCGTCGATGGCCAACAAGGCATGGTTCGTCACGACGATATCGGCTTCGGCGGCCTTGTTCCGGGCGATTTCGGCGAAGCATTCGGTGAACAGCGGACAGTTCGAACCGAGGCAGTCGAAGGCGTTGACGGACACCTGTGACCAGGCACGATCGCTGACGCCGGGCAGAAGATCGTCCCGGTCGCCGGTGTCGGTGGTCTTCTCCCAGGTGCGGATCCGCTGGATCTCCTCCCCCAGGCCGGAGCGTTCGGTGGGTTTGCGTCCCGCCTCGGCGTCGGCACCGAGGTCGAAGAGCATGCCCTCCCCTTCATCGGGGTACCCGCCGGCGAGCTTGTGCTTGCACACATAGTTCCGGCGCCCCTTGAGCAGTGCCGCCCGGGGCAACGGATCGAGGTCCTTCTTCACGGCCTTGAACAGCCTGGGCAGGTCGCGGTGGATGATCTGCGTCTGCAGAGCCAAGGTCGCCGTGGACACGACGACCTTTCCGCCGGTGCGGGTGGCGTATTCGGCTGCCGGCACAAGATAGGCCAGGGATTTGCCGGTGCCGGTTCCCGCCTGCACGAGCAGGTGGATTCCTTTGTCCAGCGACGAGGCGACCGCCTGCGCCATCTCCTGCTGCCCCTCTCGTGGCGATCCGCCGATGGCGCCGACAGCGGATTCGAGGAGGGTGTCGACAGCCTTCACTCGTCGATGACCAGTCCGGACGTGGAATTCGCGCAGTTCGTCGACGAGTTCGGTCGGCACCTTGACCTGCAGGCTGGTGCCCTCCGTGCCGTGCGATTCGTGTTCGACTGTGCCGAGGGCGTAGATCTTCGACACGAGGTCACCGCGTTCATAGGGAATGAGCACGGTCATGTCGATGTCGGGGACGGGAAGGCGGTTCTCGATGGCCTCGATGAGGTCGTCGATGCCTTCCTTCGATACGGCGGAAACGAACTGCGCATCGGGATACTCGGTGCGCAGCCCGGTGATCACGGCCTCCTCGGCGAGATCGGACTTGTTGAACACGAGGAGTTCGGGGATGTCTCCGGTATCGACGTCTCCGAGGACATCGCGCACTGCTTGGATCTGCCCGTGCGGATCCGGGTGGGAGGCGTCGACGACGTGGAGGAGCAGATCCGAGCCGGCGGCCTCCTCCAGGGTCGAGCGGAAGGCTTCGACGAGCTGGTGGGGCAGGTTGCGGACGAATCCGACGGTGTCGGTGTAGGTGAAGACGATGCCGTCGGCGGTCTTGGCCTGACGGACGGTCGGGTCGAGGGTGGCGAACAGGGCGTTCTGCACCATCACCTCGGCGTTGGTGAGCAGGTTGAGCAGGGAGGACTTGCCCGCGTTGGTGTATCCGACGATCGCGACGGAGGGCACGTGGTGGCGGGCGCGGTTCTTCCGCTTGGTCTCACGGGAGGGCGCCATGGCGTTGATCTCGCGGCGCAGTTTGGACATGCGGGCACGGATGCGGCGACGGTCGAGTTCGATCTTCGTCTCACCGGGTCCGCGGGAGCCGATTCCGGCACCGCCTGCGACGCGGCCGCCGGCCTGTCGGGACAGCGACTCGCCCCAACCGCGCAGACGTGGCAGGAGGTATTCGAGTTGGGCGAGTTCGACCTGGGCCTTGCCTTCGCGGGATTTCGCGTGCTGGGCGAAGATGTCGAGGATGAGCGCGACGCGGTCGACGACCTTGACCTTGATGACGTCCTCGAGTCCGCGCCTCTGGCTGGGGGCGAGTTCGGAGTCGATGATCACGGTGTCGGCGCCGACGCTGGCGACGATGTCGGCGAGTTCGGCGGCTTTGCCCTTGCCGAGGTAGGTGCCTGGGTCCGGCTTGTCGCGGCGCTGGATGAGCGCGTCGAGGACTTCGGAACCGGCGGTTTCGGCGAGTGCGGCGAGTTCGCGGATCGAGTTCTCGGCTTCGGCCTGGGTGCCGTTCCAGATGCCGGCGAGGACGACGCGTTCGAGGCGGACCTGGCGGTATTCGACCTCGGTGATGTCTTCGAGCTCGGTGGAGAGTCCGGCGACACGGGTGAGCGCGGCGCGCTCGGCGAGGTCGAACTGGTCGTCCTCGGGGGTGGTTTCGTGATCATCGAGGGCTTGGGCGCCTCGGGAGAGCACACGGTCGAGCATCGCGTTGCGACGCTCTTTGTCTTCAGACGTCATTCATTCCTTTGTTCTCTGCCGTCGGTGACGATTCGCACCGACAATGGTGTCCATCAATTCTCCCACAGCCGTCTAGACTGAAATGGTGTCAGAGCACTATTTCACCGAATCGCCGAGCAGCGAGGCCAAGTCGCGCGAGCTGAACCTCGATCTGGCCGGCCGCGCCGTCACCGTCGAAACCGTATCAGGCACGTTTTCGCCCACTCGCCTCGACCTCGGGACGGCTGTGCTGCTGCGGCATCTGCCTCAGCCGCCGGCCGGCGACATCCTCGACCTTGGCTGCGGGTGGGGGCCGATCGCCCTGCACACGGCCTTGGATGCCCAGGACGCCGAGGTGGCTGTGCGAGTGTGGGCACTCGACGTCAACTCCCGGTCCCTGGAGACCACCGCGGCGAATGCGCGCAGGCTGGGTCTCACGACGATCAACACCGTCACGGCCGCAGATGTTCCCGAGGACCTGCAGTTCGCCGCGATCCGGTCGAATCCGCCGATCCGCATCGGCAAGGAGGCGCTGCACGAACTCCTGGAGACGTGGCTGCCGCGCCTGGCGCCGGGCGGCCGCGCCGATCTCGTCGTGTCGAAGAACCTCGGTGCCGATTCCTGCAGAAGTGGATCGCCGGGATGCTCGGAGATGGCTATTCGGTCACCCGGACGGGGTCGTCGAAGGGCTTCCGCGTGCTCACGATCGAACGCGACTGAGTGGGACTTCTCAGCTGATCGTGCCGCTGGCAACGAGGACCGCGGGCCCAGCCAAGCTGACGCGTCCGCTCGTGCCTTCGGCGTTGGGGTCGATCTCGATGCGCAGCTGACCTCCGGGGACGTCGACTCGCCACTGCAGAGGCGACTTCTCGCCGGCCCAGTGGTGGGCGGCAATCGCGGCCGCGCAGGCACCGGTTCCGCAGGAGCGGGTCTCACCGACACCGCGTTCGAACACGCGCATGCGCAGGGCGCCTTCTCCCCCGGCCACATCGGATCGGGCGGGTTCCATGACGATGTATTCGACATTGGATCCCTGGGCCGGGACGGGGTCGAGGACGGGTGCGTCACGCAGGTCGGCGGCTGCGAGTTCAGCGTTCTCTGCCAAGGCGACGACGGTGTGCGGGTTGCCGGTGGCCACGCTCAGTCCGGGACGGGCGACCTCGATGCCGCCGGTCGTCACGAGCACGCTGTTCGAAGGGTCGAGTGACCATTCGCCCATGTCGATCGTGTACCAGGCATCGCTGGCGGATCCAGGGCCGGGCGTGCCGGTGCCGACGACGTCGTCTCCGGTCTGGACGCCGAGAGCCGGGTTGAGGGTGGTGCGCACGGTCTTGATGCCGTCACGCGTACCCACGAGGATGTCGCGGGCATTGGCGGAGACACGGCCGCTGGTCACGAGCGCGTGGGCGAAGACGCGAACGCCGTTGCCGCACATCTCGGAGAGGCTGCCGTCGTTGTTGTAATAGTCCATGAACCATTCGGCACCGGCCTCGGCCTGCTCGGCCGCTCCCGGGATGCCGCTGGCGGCGGAGCGGACGATGCGGATGATGCCGTCGGCACCGAGTCCGGCCCGTCGATCAGCGAGCGTGGCAACAGATTCGGGATGCATCTCCAGTTGGCTGTCGTCGTCGGAAAGCAGAACGAAATCGTTCTGGGTGCCGTGCCCCTTGACGAAAGTGACATCGGTCCAGGCGGCGAACGGGGTATCCGGAGTGCTCATGGCTCCATCTTATCGGTGACGGCCGTGTCAGGTCTTCAGCGCTCGTTCAGGGCGACGAGTGCTGCCGCCAGGTTCTGCTCGGGGTCGGCAGCGCTGCGTCGATCCAGTGGATTCGCGGATCGCGACGGAACCAGGTGTCCTGTCGGCGTGCGAACTGCCGGGTGCGGATCGTCGTCTCTTCCTTCGCCTCCGCGGCGGTGAGCTCTCCGGCCAGGTGGCGCTGGATCTGGGCGTATCCGATCGCGCGAGACGCCGTCTTGCCTTCGGCCAACCCGGCGTCGAGCAGTCGCGTCACTTCGTCGACCCAGCCGTGGTCCCACATGAGCTCGACTCGGGTGGCGATCCGCTCATGCAGAATGGCCCGGTCCATGCTCAACCCCAGGTGAACGGTCGGTTCGATCTCCTGATAGTCCGGCAGTTGGGCGCTGAAGGGACGCCCCGTGAGTTCGATGACCTCGAGGGCTCGAGCGATCCGTCGCTGGTCGTTGACGGTGATCTTCTCGGCCGCTGTCGGGTCGAGTTCGCGCAGCTTCTGATGGAGCGCCCAGCGGTCGGTTGCGACCTCGGCTTCGAGGCGCGCACGCACTTGTGGGTCCGTGCCCGGGAACTCCATATGATCGACCGCGGCACGCACGTAGAGCCCGGACCCGCCCACGAGGATGGGCCGCAGTCCGCGCTCTCGGATGTCCGCGATCGCTGCCCGAGCACGTGCCTGGAAATCTTGGACGTTCGCTTCCTCGGTGACGTCGAGGATGTCGATGAGGTGGTGCGGAATCCCCCGCCTCTCATCGACCGGCAGCTTCGCCGTCCCGATGTCCATCCCCCGGTAGAACTGCATCGAATCCGTGTTGATGATCTCCCCGCCGAGGCGGTCGGCCAGATCCAGCGCCAGATCCGATTTCCCGGTGGCAGTGGCGCCGACGACGGTGATGATCGGCGAAACGTCCTCAGCCACCGGCGATCACTCCCAGGTCCCGGTGCCGCAGAGAGTGCGCACTTCGTGAACGGATTCGTCGACGGCTGGCACAAGCGTCGAAACACGAGCGCCCCGGTCGACGGTGTAGCGGATCCCGGCGGCAAGGCCACTGAGATTCGCGGCCACGGTTTCCGCGCGCTCACAGTGTTCGAGCAATCTTTCGGTGTCATGGTGGTGCCGGAGGTGAGTGTCTCTACGACGGCGGCATCGAATTCCGCGGCACCGTCGATCGGGGCCAAGGGGGCGTCCTCGGTTGCGGCTCCCGACAGGTCGATGGGCAGCAGAAGATTCTCGCTCGATCCGAGCGGGCCGATGTCGACGCCGGCGGCGTGAGCGTGAAGGATCGCGACGATGATCGCGGGGTCGGCCGCCTCGGCGAGTCTGCGTGCTTCCACCGTCAGGGCCCCGACGGTCTCGACCCAGTCCGGGCCGCACAAGAGCCGGCCGGTGCGAGTATCGACTCCGCGGTCGATCCCCCACCCGCCGAGTCCAGCCACGGGCGGCAGGGTCTCGATCGGCAGCGCCCAACGCGTCTGTGTCCTCAAGGTGTCGCGAATGGCAGTCCGCAGTTCGACCATTCGGGTGGCCTCACTGCGGTCGATCTTCTCGAGCAGCACTGGGGCTGCCGGGATGATGGCGAAGGCGCCCATCTCAGCCGCGTGGGCGGATGGTCGCATGCCGAGGTTCGTCGATCCTGCCGAGCCCTGGCCGGGGCTCGGTGCACCGCAGCTCTCGGCCTGTGCCCGGTCGTAGGCGTCACCAGCGCGGGACGGGCGCACCGAGTATCCGGAGTCGGCGAGGAGGAAGTAGGGCTTCGCCTCGGTGACGGTGGCGGTGACGAAATCGCCGGGTCGCGGCATCTGGGCGCCTTCGGGGATTCCGACGTGGACGAGGCGGTTGTCTTCGGCGCGCCCGCTCAGCCGTGGGGAATCGTCGTGGGGCAGCTTGGTCACGAGAACTTCGACCTCACGGCCGATCTGGGTCTTGTTCTCGTCCCAGGCGATTTCGTCCTGCAGCGCGGTGAGGCGTTCGAATCGTTCCTGAACGACGTCCTTCGGCACCTGGTTGTCCATCGTGGCCGCCGGGGTGCCGGGGCGGATGGAGTACTGGAAGGTGAAGGCCTGGGAGAACCGGGCGCGGCGGACGATGTCCATGGTGTCTTGGAAGTCCTCTTCGGTCTCGCCGGGGAAGCCGACGATGATGTCGGTGGTGATGGCGGCGTGCGGGATGCGTTCGCGCACGGTGTCGAGGATGTTCATGAACCGCTTGGTCCGGTATGAGCGGCGCATGGATTTGAGGATCGTGTCCGACCCGGACTGCAGCGGCATGTGCAGCTGCGGCATGACTGTCGGAGTCTCGGCCATCGCGTCGATCACATCGTCGGAGAAGGCGGCCGGGTGCGGGCTGGTGAAGCGGACCCGCTCGATGCCCTCGACATTGCCCACGGCACGCAGCAACTTCGCGAATGCGCCCTTGTCACGGAACTCGGCACCGTAGGAGTTGACGTTCTGGCCGAGCAGGGTGACTTCGACGACTCCGTCTGCGACGAGTGCTTCGACCTCGGCGAGGATGTCGCCGGGACGGCGGTCCTTCTCCTTGCCGCGCAGGCTGGGCACGATGCAGAAGGTGCAGGTGTTGTTGCAGCCGACCGAGATCGACACCCAGCCGGAGTGCTGGGATTCGCGGCGGCTGGGCAACGTGGAGGGGAAGACGTCGAGGCTTTCGAGGATCTCGACCTGGGCTTCCTCGTTGTGGCGGGCGCGTTCGAGCAGCGCCGGCAGGGATCCCATGTTGTGGGTGCCGAAGACGACGTCGACCCAGGGGGCCTTCTTCACGATGGTGTCGCGGTCCTTCTGTGCCATGCATCCGCCGACGGCGATCTGGAGACCGGGGTGGTTCTCTTTGACCTTCGCGAGCTGGCCGAGGTTGCCGTAGAGGCGGTTGTCCGCGTTCTCGCGGACGGCACAGGTGTTGAAGACGACGACGTCAGCCTGGTCGTCGGTGGTCGCCTGAACGTAGCCGGCGTCGTCGAGCAGTCCGGACAGACGCTCGGAGTCGTGCACGTTCATCTGACATCCGTAGGTCTTGACCTCGTAGCTGCGAGGGGTGGCGCCGGATGTCGTCGGGGATTCAATCAGTTCAGTCATGGCGCACCCATTCTAGCCGTTCGGCTCGCGCCGTTTCAGTCTTCGGCGAGCACTTCCCGTGTGACCTTGATGCAGATCGCTGAGGGGAAGCCGCGGCGGGCGAGCATACCGAGGATCCGGCGCTCCCGCACCGCATAGTCGAGGCGCCGAGTGGAGTTGGCCTTCTTCTGGGCGACTTCGCGAGCGAGGTCTTCTTCACCGTCGATGTCGGCCACTGCATCGGAGGCCAGTTCGGGGCTGATGCCCTTCTTGCTCAGTTCGCGCTTGAGCACGGACCGGGAGAGTTTCCGGTTCTCACGCTGTGCACGCGCGAAGCGGTGGGCGAACTCTTCGTCGTTGAGCAGACGCGAATTCTGCAGCTTCTCAATGAGGACATCGATCGCTTCGGGCATGAGATCGCGCTTGAGAAGCTTCTTGCGCAGTTCGTCACTGGAATGGTCGCGCATGGCGAGCATGTTCATCGCCGTCTTCTTCGCCTGGGAGTAGTCCTCGTCGAAGTCGGGGCCGTCGTCTTCGTCCTCGTCGAAGCTCAGCCCGGGTCCGGCGACGAAATCCGTTCCGCCGTCATCCCCACTGTCGAGGAAGTCCGGGGCACTATCGTCCCCGGCGAGGAAATCTGGTCCAGTGCTGTCGTCCGCGGCCAGGAAGTCCGGGACGTCGATGAAGTCAGGAGTCGATTCGGTGCCGCCTTCGACCCATCCGTTGTCCGGTTCTTTCGACGGTCGCTTCCAGTCGCCGGACTTCTTCTTCCGCTTGGAACCGGTTTTCGAACCGACTCGTGCAGACTTGCCCGACCGCGTTCCCGATCCTCCGCCGGTTCGCGAACCTGAACTCTTACGCTTGCCGGTTCGGTCTCCGCCGGTGACATCACCGTCGTTGAGTCCGGAGAAACCGGCGAAGAAACCGGCCTCTCCTTCGGCATGGCGCTGGTCGATCTCCGAGATCGCGCTGCGCAGCTGCGAGAGCGTCTCGGTCTGAGGCGAGCCACCGTGGCCGGAGTCCCCCGCGCCGACCTCGCTGGTCGATGCGGTGGACTCGTTGCCGGTGAACTCGTCGTCAGTCGACGAGACGTCAGGAGACTTCGACGTCATCCGTCTGTGCTTCTCCGGCCGCCTCGGCGTCTTCTTCGGGTTCGTCGACCTTGATCAGACCGAGCTTGTGCTTGATCTTCAGCTCGATCTCTTCGGCCAGGCCCGGGTTGTCGCGGAGGAAGTTGCGGACGTTCTCCTTGCCCTGACCAAGCTGATCGCCGTCGTAGGTGAACCAGGATCCGGACTTCCGCACAATGCCGTTGTCAACACCCATATCGATGAGGCTGCCCTCGCGGGAGATGCCCTGACCGTAGAGGATGTCGAACTCGGCCTGCTTGAACGGCGGGGCGACCTTGTTCTTGACGATCTTCGCCCGGGTCCGGTTGCCGACCGCGTCCTGACCTTCCTTGAGGGTCTCGATGCGGCGGACGTCGATGCGCACGGAAGCGTAGAACTTCAGCGCCTTACCACCCGAAGTGGTCTCCGGGGAACCGAAGAAGACGCCGACCTTCTCACGCAGCTGGTTGATGAAGATGGCGGTGGTCTTCGACTGGGCCAGGGCACCGGTGATCTTACGCAGAGCCTGCGACATCAGTCGAGCCTGCAGACCGACGTGGCTGTCGCCCATCTCGCCTTCGATTTCGGCCTTGGGCACGAGTGCCGCGACGGAGTCGATGACGATGACGTCGAGGGCCCCGGAGCGGATGAGCATATCGGCGATCTCAAGCGCCTGCTCACCGGTGTCCGGCTGGGACACGAGGAGCTGATCGGTGTCGACACCGAGCTTCTTCGCATACTCGGGGTCGAGGGCGTGCTCGGCATCGATGAACCCGGCGATTCCGCCGGCCTTCTGAGCGTTCGCCACGGCGTGGAGGGCCACGGTCGTCTTACCGGAGGATTCCGGGCCGTAGATCTCGACGACGCGGCCGCGCGGCAGACCGCCGATGCCCAGTGCGATGTCGAGAGCGACCGAACCGGTCGGGATGGAGGCGATGGGCTCACGCACACCGTCGCCGAGGCGCATGATCGCGCCCTTGCCGTAGTTGCGATCGATCTGGCCCATTGCGGCTTCAAGTGCCTTCGACTTGTCTCCGCCGGTGGGAACCTGAAGGTTCTTGGGTGTACGTGCCATGACGTCTCCTCTTCGTTGCTTTTCCGTTGAGACCAAGGCTAGAAGATGGCACTGACATAACGACAGAGGATGCGATTCCCCCGTGGATAACCAGCCACTCATGGTCACAGGTCCCGTGATTCCTCACCAGGTTAACCCACATGGGAACAGGTGTTCTATATATTCAGGTGTGTCGCGTGTCTCCGCGAGAGTCAGGCCTGGGCCAGGCCCAGCTGCCAGGTGAGGCCGAACCGGTCCCCCACCCATCCGAATGGTCCGAATCCGTAGTCGTCGAGCGGCATGAACACAGTTCCGTCTGCGCTCAGTGCGGTGAAGATGCGTTCGAGTTCCTCGGCCGATTCGCAGTCGACCATGAGTGACACGCCGGGAGTGATGTCCCACTCATGTGCGACGAAGCTGTCACTGAAGCGCAGTCTCTGTCCGGCGATCTCGATCTCGGACATGATGACCGTGCCTTCGGCGCCCGGACCATCGGGACCATAGCGATTGTCGAGGGTCACTCGCCCGTCGGCGAAGACCTCGAGGTAGGTCTCCATGGCCTCGGCGGCGCTCTGTCCTCGACTGGGCTGGAAGGTGATGAACGGGATGGCCTGATTCATGCGGTCAGTCTACACTCGGCCGGCACGGCGCCGACAGTAAAGGCCAGCGCTGTACCGACCAGACAGAGCCACCGACGGCGCGAGGCAGCTCCGATCCAGCAGAACGGCCTCGAACCTCGGTCAGAACGGCGTCGAGCGCGGCTTCTCTTTGCCGAGGCGACGGGATTCGGGAACGCCCATGGAGTCGCACACGGCGATCCAGATGTCGCGGGGTTCGACGCCGGCTTCGAATGCCTGCGCAGCGGTCCGCGAACCGAGGGAGCTCAGAGTGAGGTCGGTGTGCAGGGAGGCGGCACGAGCCTCACCGAACTCCTCGTTCATGAGGATCCAGTAGAGCGTGTGCCGCATCAGGGCTTAGCGGCCAGGCGCGGAGAAGAGTATCCCTCGGGGTGACCGAGGATCTTGTCCGAGAGCTCCTGCGGAATGGTGTCGGGGATCTGCACGCCTTCTTCGAGCGCGAAGCGATCCGACACGGACGACAGCAGTGCCGACAGCGGCAGGTCGAGTGCTTCACAGATCGCGGACAGCAGCTCCGATGAGGCTTCCTTCTGTCCACGTTCGATCTCGCTGAGGTAGCCGAGCGAAACGCTGGCTCCGGTCGAGACATCGCGAAGGGTGCGTCCTTGACGACGGCGGGCAGACCGAAGTGCGTCGCCGATTTCGACTCTCAGTAACATAACGCGGCCCTCCCTTTGTCAGCGCGTCCCGTCAATGTAGTACCAACAACCTTACAACCTGGCCGTGACACAGCACCAACCCGGTGCCCCGAGCGGATGGTATTGCCAGTCCATTCGAAGACTTTGGAGAATTTTCGTCCGATGGTCATCACTCGGTCAACCCCGCGGTGGACGATCTTATTCCGCGTCCGTCTCGCTACCTGTCTCGCGACCCGTTCCGGACCCTGACTCGGGCCCGAAGGCGAGGTCGCCGACGAATTCGTCGAGGTTGACCGCCATCGCCTGCACCGTCTGGCTGCGGATGCCGTCGCGGTCACCGGTGAACTCGTGCTCGAAGACCTTCGCCTTCCCACCGAAGGCGATCGCGGTGTAGACGAGCCCGACGGGCTTGTCGTCCTGCGGATCGGGACCGGCGACTCCCGTGCACGAGATCCCGATATCGGCGACGCACTGCACAGCTGCACCGACGGCCATCTGCGCTGCGACGACCGGGTCGATCGGTCCGGTCTCCTCGAGGTGGTCGGCGTCGACTCCGGCCAGGCTGGCCTTGAGGTCGGTGGCGTAGGTGACCAGCCCCCCGCGCACCACGGCCGAGGCACCCGGCACATCGACGAGTGAGGCGACGAATCGTCCTCCCGTCAGCGACTCCGCCGACGCCAGGGAGATCCCCAACTGAGAACAGGTGGAGATGATGCGACGAGCGGTCGCCATCAGCTCGGATTCAGCCACGCTGCGTGTTCCCGCCGTTCTTCGCGTCCTTGTACAGCTTCGCCGCCTGCATGCAGTAGTCGACGCCGGTGACGATTGTGACGACGATAGCTGCGGTCATGATGATCCAGGCGAAGACGAGCAGGATGACGTAGACGACGGAGGGCACCACGGCCGAGAGCGGGAAGATCAGCAGGAACAGTCCGATCGCCGCGGTCTGCAGAACGGTCTTGATCTTGCCTCCGCGCGATGCGGGCATGACGGCGATGCGGATCATGAAGAACCGCAGCACGGTGATGCCGAATTCGCGGACCAGGATGATCACCGGCACCCACCACGGCAGTTCGACGATGATCGCCAGACCGATGAGTGCGGCTGCCATGAGTGATTTGTCGGCAATGGGATCGGCGATCTTCCCGAAGTTCGTGATGAGGTTGTTCCGCCTGGCCAGATAGCCGTCGACGAAATCGGTGAACATGGCCAGCAGGAACACGATGAGCGCCCACCAGCGCAAGGTCACATCATTGCCGCCGTCCGCCAGCAGGAGCACGAGGAACAGGGGCACCATGAGGATGCGCAGCACCGTGAGTGCGTTCGGAATGTTCCACGGACTCGGTTCTGCAGAGGGCTGCTGGGAGGCTCCGGCCTCGACTCGATCGTTCACACATCCAGCCTATCGGAGTGAGCTGAGCAGATCATTCCAACCATGGGTACCTCAACCACAATCGCCAGGCGGCGACACCGTCGGTACGGTGCGCCGCCTCGGCGAGGGGTGGGGTTCGGATCGGGTCAGCGGCCGGTGAGCTGCCAGGCGTCCTCTCCGCTGGCTTCGACGACCTCGAGTCCGGTCTCCGGGTCGACATCGCCGACGGTGAGGTCGCCGGCATGGCCGACGCCGTTGGCGTAGCGATCGGAGTTGTCCGAGCCGCTGGCCGCCGTTCCGCTGCCGGACGGCTGACCGAAGTCCTCGAACTCCTCGTCATAGTCCCCCGCCGCCGAGGCGTGTCCGGAGTGATCCTGACCCGCGGGTTCGGCTGCATCACCGGACGAGTCGCCCTCGGGCGGGGTCTCGCCCTTGATGATGGCCAGGGTGCCCGGCAGGTCGTCGGGGCGCACGAGCACGTCGCGGGCCTTCGATCCCTCGGATGGTCCGACGATTCCGCGGGACTCCATGAGGTCCATGAGGCGACCGGCCTTGGCGAAGCCGACGCGCAGCTTGCGCTGGAGCATCGAGGTCGAGCCGAACTGCGTGGTCACGACCTGCTCGATCGCCTGGAGCAGCAGTTCGAGGTCGTCGCCGATGTCCTCGTCGATCTGCTTCTTCGGCGCTTCGACGGCCACGTCTTCGCGGTAGTTCGGGGTCAGCTGGCTCTTGACGTGTTCGACGACCTTCTCGATCTCGGACTCGTTGACCCAGGCTCCCTGGACACGCATCGGCTTCGCCGCACCCATCGGCAGGAACAGCGCGTCACCCTGACCGATGAGTTTCTCGGCACCGGGCTGGTCGAGCACGACTCGCGAGTCGGCCAGCGACGAGGTCGCGAACGCCAGACGCGAGGGCACGTTGGCCTTGATGAGGCCGGTGACGACGTCGACGCTGGGTCGCTGGGTGGCGAGAATCAGGTGGATGCCTGCGGCACGGGCCAGCTGCGTGATGCGCTGGATCGAGGCTTCGACGTCGCGCGGGGCGACCATCATGAGGTCGGCGAGCTCGTCGACGACGACCAGCAGGTATGGGTAAGGCTGGAGGACGCGTTCGGATCCGGCGGGCGCCAGGATGCGACCCTCACGGACGGCTTTGTTGAACTCCTTGACGTGCTTGAACCCGTAGTTCGCGAGGTCGTCGTAGCGGGCGTCCATTTCGCGCACGACCCATTCGAGCGCTCGGCGGCCTTCTTCGGGTTCGTGATGATCGGGGTGATCAGGTGCGGGATGCCTTCGTAGATCGTCAGCTCGACGCGCTTGGGGTCGACGAGGATCATGCGGACCTCGTCGGGGGTCGCCCGCATCATGATCGAGGTGATCATGGAGTTCACGAAGCTCGACTTACCGGCACCGGTGGCACCGGCGACCAGGAGGTGGGGCATCTTCGAGAGGTCGGCGACGACGAATCCGCCTTCGACGTCCTTACCCACACCCATGACCATCGGGTGGTCGGTCTTGCGGGCGGCCTTCGAACGGAGCACATCGCCGAGGGCGACGTTCTCACGGTCGGTGTTCGGGATCTCGATGCCGATGGCCTTCTTGCCGGGGATCGGCGAGAGGATGCGCACGTCGGCGCTGGCCACGGCGTAGGCGATGTTCTTCGACAGCGCCGTGACCTTCTCGACCTTCGTTCCGGCCCCGAGTTCCACCTCGTAGCGGGTGACTGTGGGCCCACGGGAGAATCCGGTGACCTCGGCGTCGATCTTGAACTGCTCGAGCACATCGCGCAGGGCCTCGACGACGCGGTCGTTGGCCTCCGACCGTTCCTTCGCGGGAGGTCCGGGTTGGAGGTTGTCCGAGGCGGGCAGAGTATAGGTGACGTCGCCGGCCAGGGTGAGCTGCTCGACGCGTTCGGGCAGCTGTTCCGTGGGCGGAGGTGCGGGTGCGTTCGTGATCGGCACCGGCGCCGAGGCGGCAGCAGGGTCGGACTTCTTCGCCTGGTTCGCGGCGTCGTCGTCCATCCCGATGGTCTTCTTCAGCTCGGCCATCTCGCGCTCGGCCTTGGTCGGGCGGCGCTGACCGGGCTTGAGCTTCGGCTCCGGGTCGGTCTCGATGCGGGTGGTGTCGGCTTCTTCGTCGCTGACGTCGTTCTCGTGGATGTAGGCCTTGTCGTAGGCCTTCGTCACGGCATCTTCGTCGGTGGACTCGGCGTCGGGGTTCTCGGTCTTCTTCTTCCGGCTCCGGCGCTTGGCACCGGTCACGGATTTGAGGTCGGAGGTGCGGCCGTTCTCGGCAACGAGGTCGGACTGCTTGGTGTCACCCGCCTCGGTGCCGGATTCGGGTCGGACACCGCCGGTGAGGCGGTAGTACAGGTCGGTGAGGCGACGGGGTATCGCCCGCACCGGTGTCGCGGTGACCACGAGCAGGGAGAACAGTCCGAGGAGGACGAGCAGCGGCACGGCCACGTAGACGGTGGTCGCGATGACCAGCGGCGAGGACACGACGAAGCCGAGCGCGCCTCCCCCGTTGGCCATGGCCTCGCGGGAGTTCGTGAAGGTCGGGTTGCCGGCGGCGATATGGGCCAGGCCCGAGGCGGCGAGCAGGCCGAAGATCATCCCGATGAGGATGCGGTTGTTGCCGCGGTTGTCGTCGCCGCGCAGGAACAGGCGGATCGCATAGCAGGTGAAGACCACCGGCAGGACGAGTGCCACCCGGCCGAAGGTGCCTTCGACGATGCCGCGGACGCCGTCGCTGATCGCGCCGGGGAAGTTCCACCATTCGAAGGCGGCGATGATAACCGAGAGTCCGATGAGGAAGAAGGCAGTGCCGTCCCGCTTCGTCGGTGACTGATCGGTCGGTTCGTTGCTGAGAGTCTTTCGCGCACGGTTTCCGGCCATGTGGGCCACTCCCCTCCATGCACCGGTGACAACGTTTGTCCCGGGTTCTTCAGTCCCCGCTTTGCCGGACCGACCAGCGTTCTTGCGCGCTGTGCGTTTCCCGGAACCAGAAGCGGGGGAAGTCGTTCTGGTCGCCATACCTCTCATCTTAGGACGATATTGCACTCCTGCCCAGCAAATCCGCAGGTTTCGGCGTGTGGCGCGGCGGGCGACAGAGGTGTGCGCAGGCGGGCGTCTGCGAGTTCTGCAGGAGGGCCGTTTGGCGTTCGCGGACGGACCGTTTCGCGTGAATTCCGACGTCAGGCCACACGTTTCACCGAGAAACGGGTCAAGCGTCGAGACACGTGTGTACACATGCGTTTCTCGACGCTTGACCCGTTTCTCGGTGAAGTGGCCGTGCCGCTAGAGGGGAAAGACGGCGGATCCGCCCCAAACTGACAGGAGCGATCGAGAAGACAACAAATATTGTAGGCTCCTGCTGGAACTTCGCACACGAAAGGGCATGATGTTGAACCGCTTCACGATCGGAATCATGGCCGCGGCCTGCGCATTCTCACTTTCAGCTTGCTCAGGCGGATCCGGAGATCAGGCTGAGCAAGGTGGGAAGCAGGAGGAGGCCTCCCCGGATCCAGCAGCGATTGAATCGCAAGAAGCCGACGAACGAGCGGCTATGAGCGGCGACCAATACAGCAACAGGATCCTTTCGCTCGATGACTTGCCCGATGGCTTCACGCTTGAGGATGACGTCGAGTTCGGGGAAAAGGATGAGCAGTCGGCCAATCCGTTCGACTCTGGCGAGTCCTCGTCCGAGGATCAATCCACACAATCCGAGTGCGTCATCGGCGCCATGTCCGCCTATTCATCGGATCTGGACGGAGTTTCCGCTGCACGATCCTTTGATCAGTCCGACGACAGCAACGGCACATATGTTCTGACCTCGCTGACCAGACCCGAACGGGGATCCACGGAGCTGCTCAAGGATCTCCGTAACACTGTGGACGGCTGCCAGGAATCGATCAATGCGGACCCGGCCGAGTCGGTAGAAGTCTTCGAACCCGAAGGAAACAAGGGCGACGGCTTCTGCACGACGGCATACAACGGAACGTTCTTGGGCCAAGGGAAGATCGCGATGTCAGAGTGCTACGTTTCTTGGGCGGGAGAGCTGATGACAGTCCATCAGATGGCATTCGACGCAGAGACCAGCCTCGCGATCGACGAGGAAGCGATGGACGGTGTCAGTGAATACCTGACCAAAGAGCTTCTCCCGACTGCACTTAAGAAGGCAGACATGGCGGCTGGCCCGGAATAAGGCCAGCGCTGGGCGAGTTAAGTGTGCTCAGATTGCACGTTTTCTTTGCATTTTTGGCAATCTGCGCACACCTAACTTGCCGTTCGCGGCAGAATCAGCGCGGCTGGTCCAGGTCGGTACCCGCCTGTAGGGGAACCCGAGCGATGAAGACGAACTCGCGGCCTGGTCTGTCCGGGGCGTCACGGATCTCATCGACGACGAATCCGGCGTCCTCCAGTGACTTCGTCAGCTCAGCGCGGTCACGAAACTGCAGGCGACTCCTCTGTTCGACGCGACGGCCGTCCCGTTCGAAGACCAACATTCCAACGAAATCGACGAACTCGCCGTGCGCGGCGTCGAATTCCACCCACGACTTGACCGTACCCTCACCGCCGACCTCGGCCGTCGAATAGGTGTACTCTTTCGTCCATTCCAGCCACGCCTGCCTCTCGGGGTCGCGTGATTCGAAGACGAGGAGTCCGCCCGGCGACAGTCTCCGGCGGATCGCCGTCAACGTCTCCGCCCAGGCTTCACCTCCGAGAATCGCCTGCGCCACGTTGGCTGTCATGAAAGCCATGTCGGCCTGCAGCGGAGGCAGGTCCGCTGCGATCCCGTGGACCCACGTCACCTTGCCGGCATGGGGTTTCGACTGCGCCACGTCCAACGCCAACGCCGAGGGATCGACGCCCACGACCTCCACTCCCCGACCGGCGAGCATCGTGGCGAACGTACCCGTTCCGCATCCCACATCCACCACCGAGGCGGCCCCGAACTCCTCGACCATCGCCGCGTAGACGTCGAGGTCGTCCCGTTCGGGCCCTTCGAAGATGTCATAGACGGCCGCACTGCGCGCGTCGACATAGCTGTCCCCGGCGTCATCAGCGGGATTCCGAGCGCCGTCAGCGGGCATGCGGATCACTCGGATGCATGGCGATGAACAGACCCCACTGAGTGGCGCCGTCCTTCTTGCGCCGACTGCGGAACTCTTCGAACAGCTCATCGATCCGCGACCGGAATTCCTCAACCTCATCCTCGGTGAGCATCGCGGCCATCCGCCCCATCGTCCGATCCTCATACGGCGCGGCGGTGAATTCGGTGGTGAAGGCCTCGAGCATTTCGGTCGTCATATCGCCGGTGTTGAGGAACCAGCTTTTGCCCGTGGCGAGGTACGGGATCTCCCTGGACCCGCGCTTGCCCCGCCGCGCCTCCTGCGCTTCGAGGAAGCCGGTGTCGGCGAGCATCCGCACGTGGTGGAGCGAGGTCGCGGGATTGAGGCCGGTCGCCTCGGCGATCTCACGATTGCTCAGGGCTTCGTCCAGGCACAGCCGCAGGATTCGGATGCGAATACTCGAGGCCAGCGTTTTGGCCTCGGCCTCGGTGGCGTCCCGGCGCTCGACTGCTCGGGCGAGGGAGGCCGCGGCGGGTGTCTGCCCTGTCGAACTCGGGTCGGGCGATTGCCCGGCCGCAGGAGTGTCATCGTTCATGCCTCAACGCTAGCGAGCGATCGGGAGAAGTCAATCAATCCCCCAAAGTGATTGACTTTTCCCAATCGCTCATGGAGCATTACTGATTGATAACACTCAATCACTGACGCTCAATCATTGATCCTCCGCCCGCCGTCTCGAGGAAGAGCCATGGCCACATCCGACCAACCGCCGTCGAGCGAACCACAACAGCAGCACGGTCCCGCTTCATCGCAGCGGCCGAAACACGTCTCGCTGTGGAGACACCGTGACTTCATGAAGTTGTGGTCAGGCGACACTGTCTCCGTGTTCGGCTCCGAACTCGTCCTCTTCGCACTCCCCCTCGTCGCCGTACAGCTCCTCCACGCCGATGCCTTCGAAATGGGCGTGCTCGCGACTCTGGAATCTGCGGCGTTCCTGCTCATCAGCTTGCCCGCCGGTGCTTGGGTCGACCGACTGCCGAAGAAGCCCGTCATCGTCTCCGGCGACATCCTCCGCGCCGCAATCCTCCTGACCATCCCGCTGGCCTGGATGTTCGACGTCCTGAGCATGGTCCAGCTCTACCTCGTAGCAGCTGGGGTCGGCATCGTCAGCGTCTTCTTCGACATCGCCAATCAGTCCTATCTGCCCGAGATCGTCGACGGGGACGCGATCTCGGACGGCAACGGCAAGCTCCAAGCCAGCCAACAGACCGCCGGAGTCGCAGGCCCCACACTCGCATCCGGCTTGGTCACCGCGATCGGCGCCCCGCTCACCATCGGACTGACCAGCATCTGCATGGGACTTTCCAGCATCCTCGTCGGACTCATCCGCCACCGCGAGACCCCACAGCCAGCAGAGAATCGGGCTGGATTCGTCGCCGAGATCCGAGAGGGACTCGGCTTCGTCCTCGGCCACCCGTTGTTGCGGCGGATCACTGCGTGCACGGGACTGACGAACTTCGCATCGTCTGGCATCTTCGCTCTCCTCGTGCTCTTCTCTCTCACCACGCTTGGACTCCACCAGGTCGAACTCGGAATCATCATGTCCGTCGCTTCCGCCGGCGGCATCCTCGGTGCGCTCACTGCCGCGTGGGTCCAGAAGATCCTCGGCGAGGGAACGAGCATCGCCGTGTCCGCGCTGGTCAGCGGCCTGTGCTTCCTCGGTGTTCCGCTCGCGACCGTTCTGCCTGCTCTGCCGACCCTGCTGATCAGCTGGTTCGTCGTGACCTGGGCCGTGGTCGTCTACAACATTGCGCAGGTGAGCTTCCGCCAGCGCCTGTGCCCGAAACCGCTGCTGGGCCGGATGAACGCCTCGATCCGCTTCCTCGTGTGGGGACCAATGCCGCTCGGCGCCTTCCTCGCAGGCATCCTCGGTGACCGGCTCGGAGTGACGCCGACGATGTGGGTCCTGGCGACATGTGCGCTGCTCGGCTCACTGCCGGTGATCGCGTCCCGGCTGCTGCGGATGCGCGAGCTCCCCCGCGAACTCGATCTGCTCGACACCAGTGCAACGGCTGATCGAGAGTGATGACGAAGGAGCGTTGCGAATCGCCAGCTTGGTGAACCTGCATCAGCTCGGTGCAGGGACCGAGCTGATGCAGGTTCACCAAGCTGACAGCGAGATGCTCCCCACCTCAGCGGGTCGCGTAGAGGTGCTCGGGGCGACCGGTGTTGCCGTACTGCAGAGACACCGTGATCGTACGGGCTTCGGCGAGCTTCGCCAGATGACGCTGCGCGGTTGCACGGGAAGCACCGACCGCCTCGGCGACTTCGAGAGCAGTCATCGGACCGCTCGCTTCCTCCAGTGCGGCGAGGATCCTAGTCGTCGTCGACGATCCCGCCGGGCTCGCTCCGGTCCCGCCGACGGCCGCGGCATCGTGGAGGTTGCGCAGCTGCCGCTCGAGGTCGGTCTGCCCAACCTTATCCCGCTCCCAATAGCGGAGGAATCGAGCGTAGCGGCGCAGGAAGTTCTGCAGCACCTCGGCGGCGAAGGGCTTGACGATGTACGTCATCGCCCCCGCGCGCAGCGACGAACGGACCACCTGCGGATCAGTGACCGCCGAGAGCACGATCGCATCGATATCGGTCTCGCGAATGAGTTCGACCCCGGTGCCCTCGGGCAGCACATAGTCGACGAGAAGCAGGTCGACCTCGTTCTCAGCGATGACCTCGCGGGCCGCCTTCAGGTCGCGGACGGGTTCGAGTGCCGTGAAGCCGGGCACCTCGTCGACGTACCGGGCGTGGATCTGCCCGACGAAGAAGTCGTCATCGAGCACGAGAACGTTGACCATCATCTCTCCTCATCTTGCTGAAATTCCTCGAGCGCATCGGGCAGGCGCATGCCGAAGCTCGCCCCGCCGAGGTCCGGGTCGTGGCCGTCAATGAGCCACACCGCTCCCCCGCCCTTCTCCGCGACCCGGCGGCTGAGCGCGAGCCCGATGCCGAGTCCGTGACCGTCCCCGGTGCCCGTGCCCGTGGTCAGTCCGATCCCGAAATCCGGCGCCGAGGCGGCCGTCGAGGTCGAGAATCCCTCGTCGAAGATCTTCCCCGCCACCTCGTCATCGATTCCGTCACCGGTGTCCGTGACGACCGCGTGGAGTTCCGTCCCGGAGCTGAGCACATGCACTTCGACTCGTCCCCCGTCCTCGGCATACCGTTGACCTGCGACGGCCGCGCGCACTGCGTTGTCGATGAGATTGCCGAGGATGAGCGTGACCGCCTCCGGGTCGCGGACCGCCCCAACGGCCAGGGAGTCGGGGGTGACGGCCAGGCTCACTCCCGCCTCGGCGGCGGTCGTGCCCTTCGCCTCCAGCACGGCGCGCAGGTACGGGTCGGAGATGAGGTCGATGTCCTCGACCGGGGTCGTGATCGGACCAGTGCCCAACAGGGAGGACAGATAGGTGTGGGCTTCGTCCGTCGCGCCCGTGTCGACGAGGCCGAGCACGGTGTGCAGCCGGTTGGCGAACTCGTGACGTTGGGTGCGCAGTGCCCTGGCCATCGCGGTGACGGATTCGAGCTGGCGTGCCATCGTGAGCATCTGAGTCTCGTCGCGCAGGGTCACGACCCCGCCGACGGAGACCCCGTCGCGTTGCACCCGCACGGCCGTGGCCAACAGGATCCGGTCGCCTAACGTGATCCGCCGCCGCAGAGCTCCGTCCGCCGGGGCTTCGGCCATGAGCGCGGTGACTTCGTCGGGCACGTCGACCAGGTCGTCAGATTCCCTCGCCGAGGCGGTCCCGAGCAGCTCCTTCGCGTTCGAGTTGCTCAGCGTGAGCTTTCCGTTCGTGTCGAACCCGAGCACCCCGTCGTCGAGGCCGTGGAGCACGGCGCCTTGATCGCGGGCCATCTCGGCGAGCTCTTCGGGCCCGACGCCGAGCGTCTCCCTCCGCAGCCGGCGCCCGAGCATGACCGACACGACCCCGCCGAGCGCCAGGGCGAACACCGCAACCGTGCCGAGCAGGATGAGTTCGCGGCGGACGTCGGCATCGAGCACGGAGGCGAAGATGCCGACCGAGACCTCACCGACAACGGTCTTTCCGTCCTCACTCGAATAGATCGGGACCTTCGCCCGCACCGTCTCGCCCAGGGTTCCGGAGTCGTGGGAGACGTTCTCGCGTCCGGCCAGCGCCTCATCCGGAGACGTCGAGACCTTGTGCCCGATCTTCGACCGGTCGGGGTGGGTGAGTCGGATGCCGCGGTCGTCGGTGATGACGGCGAAGGTGATGCCCGACCGGTCGCGCAGATCATCGGTGATCTTGAGCATGGAGGTCACGAGCTGTTCATCGGGTTCGTCGGCGTGTTCGGCCGAAGCCTGCGTGGCGGCGGCTCGGACGTCCGGATCGATCGCCAGCGTGCGGGCGGTGGCCAGCGCTTTCGTCTCGGTCACCTCGGTGACGGTGCGCGCTCCCATCCACGCGAACACGCCGGTGACCAGGGTAAGGATCACGATGACGAGCGCGAGCTGAGAGATCAGCACACGACGGGAGAACGAACGATGGGGCCGGGGCACGCGCTCAGCGTAGCCGCGTTTGAGCGCAATGCGCAAAAGGCACGCAACGATCTAAAAGTCATCAGCGCACACAAACGCGCGGAGCACGTGACCTGGGCCCTACGGTGTTTCGAGCCTCACATTCGCCTTCGAAGGAGAAGCTCGTGCTTGTCATTCTCGGTTTTGCCATGATCCTCGTCTTCATGACGCTGATCATGACCAAACGCCTCTCGCCGATCCTCGCGCTCATCCTCGTGCCCACGATCTTCGGCCTCTTCGCCGGAGCAGGTCTGGGCATCGGGGAAATGGTCATGGACGCGATCGCCTCGATGTCGTCGACGGCAGCCCTGCTGCTCTTCGCCATCATCTACTTCGGCATCATGATCGACGTCGGCCTCTTCGACAAGCTCGTCGAGTTCATCCTCAAGGTCGCCGGCAACGACCCCGTCAAGGTCGTCCTCGGCACCGCGCTGCTCACTGGTGCGGTGTCCCTCGACGGTGACGGATCGACGACGTTCATCGTCGTCACTGCGGCCATGCTGCCGATCTACCAGCGCCTCGAGATGTCGCCGGTTGTGCTCACCTGCGTGGCCGGTCTCATCAACGGCACTCTCAACATCGTCCCATGGGGCGGACCGACGGCGCGTGCCTCCTCGGCGCTGCAGATCGACGCCAACGAGATCTTCGTCCCCATGGTCCCGTCCCTGGTGGCCGGCCTGCTCGTGTGCTTCGTCTTCGCCTATGTGCTCGGCATCTCCGAACGCCGCCGCCTGGCCAAGAACGGCGTCGCCTGGGTCGAGGACCGCGGATCGAACCGCCGCAAGGACCTCGTCGGCGCCGTGGCCGGTGCCGGCACGACCGCGGGATCGTCCGCGGGGACCGGGAACGGTGCGACCACGGGTGGTCACGGGCACGGATCCGACTCGGCCGCCTCGGCGAACGATGACACCGCCACCGAGACGGGACCCGGCTCCGTGGACGACGCACCCACTGCGTCCGGCTCGGGTACGGGCCTGTCGAACACCGCGCTCGATCCGAACCGCGCGACCCTCCGTCCGAAGCTGTTCTGGTTCAACCTGGCCCTGACCGTGGCCGTGATGGTCCTGCTCATCATCGACATCCTGCCGCTGCCGTACCTGTTCATGATCGGCACCGTCATCGCACTCATGGTCAACTTCCCGAAGATGAAGGACCAGCAGGAGGAGCTCGCCTCCCACGCGACCGCGATCATCTCCGTCGTCGCCATGGTCATGGCCGCAGGCGTGCTCACCGGCATCATGTCCGGCACCGGAATGGTCGACGCGATGGCCGAATGGCTCGTCCAGGTCATCCCGAACTCGATGGGACCCTACATGGCCGTCATCACCGGCCTGCTGTCGATCCCGATGACGTTCTTCATGAGCAACGACGCCTTCTACTTCGGCATCCTGCCCGTCCTCGCCGAGACCGCCTCCCACTTCGGCATCTCCGCCGCCGATATGGCCCGTGCCTCGATCACCGGCCAGCCCGTGCACATGCAGTCACCGCTGGTGCCCGCGATCCTGCTGCTCGTGTCCCTGTCCGGTGTGGAGCTCGGCGATCACCATAAGAAGGTGCTGTGGCGTGCGCTCATCGTCGCCCTCGTCATGCTCGCCGTGGGTGTCGCCGTCGGCGTCATCGGAATCGGTTGAACGGAGACCTGCGATGACTGATCTCTATTCGGCTCCACACCGCCGCTTCCCCGCCCCGTCCCTGCAGGTCACCGCCTCGCCGAACATCGATTCGGCGTCCGCGACCGTCGTCCTGGCTCTGCGTTCGGATTCCTCCGACGAAGTGTTCGAGCAGGCGATCGCTGCGGCCCGTCGTGAGAACGCGGCGGTGCAGGCGGTCGTGTTCGGCACGGACACGACGACGGCACCGTCGACGTCTCCCCTGGCCGAATGCACCAAGCTGGGTGCCGCCCTCGCCGAGGCGGGACTCGAGTATGCCGTCCACCGCTCCGGTCCCGATCCGGCCGAGCAGATCCTCGGCCTGGCCGACGAGCACGACGCTGCGCTCATCGTCATGAGCACGAAGCGACGCTCACCCGTGGTGAAGCTGCTGCTCGGATCGAGCGCGCAGCAGGTCATCCTCGAGGCCGAATGCCCCGTGCTGTTGGTGAAGTAAGGTTAGACTCCGGCGATTCCGCGACCCGGGGCCAAGATCCCGCGCGGATCGACGAGCGCCTTGAGCTCTTCCAAACCCCGTCGTCCCGGCTGCGGACCCCATGCGTCGACCTCATCCCAGACCGGTGCGGGTGCGTGGATGAGCCGGGCGGCGAGGAAGTGCAGGCCGAAGCTGCGCAGATGTTCGAGGGCACGCGCGTGGCCATTCCCGGTTCGGATTCCGGGGCCCCGATGCCCAGCTCGAACGACCCTGTCGCATTTCCGCGCAGCTGCAGCGGGTAGCCGATCGTCGTCTCCAACCGGTCGACGGCATCGATGAGAGTCGGGATGAAACCCGGTGCCACGGACACCCCGGTGGTTGCGGCCAGCCGCGCTCTGCTCCCCCACCATTCCGGCTCCCCGCACGTGGTCGCTCCCGGATTCCATTCGACGAGGTGGCTCACCTCGGCCTCGACCTCGTCGGCCTCCCCTTCGATGAGGACCACCGTCGCCGCCGGTGAACCGGGTGGGCGTTCGATGACGACCGCATCGGGGACACGGCGGGCGATGACGAGGTCGGCGGCCGCCTCGGTGCCGGGAATCCACACGAACCGCTGAGTTTCGGGTCGCCGGGTCAGACGGATCTCGGCCTCGGCGATGATCGCCCGGGTCCCCCACGATCCGGTGACGAGTCGGCGCAGATCCCGGCTGCTCAGATCCGGGTGGAGGCCGTGGGCTGTGCGGGCGATGGTCCCGTCGGCGGCGACGGTCGTCACGGACAGGACTGTCTCAGCCAGCCGCGGCCGGCGCAGTTGGCGCGGCCCGGTGGCCGCGGTGGCGATCATTCCGCCGAGGGTGGCGCCGGCATCGATGCGGTCTGGGGGAAGGTCGGCGAGGATCTCCCGTCCCGATGGGGCCGCGGACCTGTTGAGCGCGCTGATCCGGGTTCCGGCTCCGGCGCGGACGGCATCGCCGGCGTTGAAATGGTCGGCCACCTCGGCGATCGAGGTCAGGTCGATGAGCAGGCCCGGAGTCGACGCGGGCGGATGATCATCGAAGGCGGTGCCGCCGCCGAACACGGCCACGGTGCGGTTCTCGGCGTGCGCGCGGGCCATGAGTTCGGAGAGTTCGGCGATGCTGCCGGGACTGGCCAGTCGGGGCAGTTCGTCTGTGGTCAGGCTCATCCGCACCTTCCGTTCCTGCTGTCTCGGGCGCTGCGCTGCGCGCGTGTGTATGTCGAGCTTAACGAAGAACGCCTCCGAAATCGGTGCGCGAGGCACAGATTTCGGAGGCGTTCGGCGTCGTCACCGACCGCGTACCTGCATGCCCTGGTCAGGGCGCGCGGTGCGGCCGGAGTCGCTCACGACGCGCAGATCGCGACGTACGGATCACGGCATGCGGGCGTAGGCCGGCAGGGTGAGGAAGTCGACGTACTCGGGGTCGAGGGCGACCGAGACGAAGGTGTCGGTGGCGTCCTTCCAACCTGCGTCGTCCCCGGGCAGCTTGGCGACCTCCTCGGCGACGATGCGCTCGACGAGTTCCTTCGTCACCTTCTCACCGGAGTCCAGCGTGATTCCGGCATCACACCACTGCCACACCTGGGAGCGGGAGATCTCGGCGGTCGCGGCGTCCTCCATGAGTCCGTTGATGGCGACCGCGCCGTTGCCTTCGAGCCAGGCGCGCAGGTACTGGATGCCGACAGACACGTTGGTGCGCAGACCGGCCTCGGTCATCGCGCCCGGGGTCGACTTCACGTCGAGGAGATCGGCGGCGGTGACGTTGACGTCTTCGCGCTTGTTGTCGATCTGGTTGGGCTTGTCGCCGAGGGTCTCCGTGAAGACCTCCTTGCAGAGTGCAACCATTCCGGGGTGAGCGACCCAGGAGCCGTCGAAACCGTTGGAGGCCTCACGCGACTTGTCCTCGCGGACCTTGTCGAAAGCGGCCTTGTTCGCGGTTTCGTCCTTCGAGGGAACGAATGCGGACATTCCGCCGATGGCATGTGCCCCGCGCTTGTGGCAGGTGCGCACGAGCAGTTCGGTGTAGGCGCGCATGAACGGCACCGTCATCGTCACGTCCGAACGGTCCGGCAGCAGGTAATCGGAGCCGCGGGAGCGGAAGTTCTTGATCACGGAGAAGATGTAGTCCCAGCGGCCGGCGTTGAGTCCGGCGGAGTGTTCGCGCAGCTCGTAGAGGATCTCCTCCATCTCGAAGGCCGCGGTGTAGGTCTCGATGAGCACGGTGGCTCGGATGGTGCCGCGGGACAGGCCGAAGGCGTCCTCGGCGTGTTCGAAGACCTGGTTCCACAGACGGGCCTCGAGGTGGGACTCCATCTTCGCGAGGTAGAAGTAGGGGCCGCGGCCCTTCTCGATCTGGATCTGGCCGGCGGTCGAGAAGTAGAGCGCGAAGTCGACGAGCGAACCGGAGGTCTCCTCACCGTCGATGAGGATGTGCTTCTCGGGCATGTGCCAGCCGCGGGGGCGCACGACGATGGTCGGCAGCTCCTCGTCGGGGGCGAGCTTGTATTCCTTGCCCTCGGGCGAAGTGAAGTCGATGTCGCGAGTGAGCGAATCGAGCAGGTTGATCTGGCCCTGGACGACCGAATCCCACTGCGGGGTGTTCGCGTCTTCCTGGTCGGCCAGCCACACCTTCGCGCCGGAGTTGAGCGCGTTGATCGTCATCTTCTTGTAGGTCGGGCCGGTGACCTCGACGCGGCGGTCTTCGAGGCCGGGTGCCGGAGGGGCGACCTGCCAGGAGGGATCGTTGCGGATCTCGGCGGTCTCGGGGAGGAAGTCGAGATCCTTGCCTGCGGCGATCTCGGCTTGGCGCTTCTTGCGCGCCTCGAGGCGCTCGAGACGGTCGCCGTTGAACTTCCGGTGCAGGTCGACGATGAGCTCAAGCGCCTTGGGCGTCAGGACCTTCTCAGCCCCGTCCGGCAGCTCACCGGTGATCTCCATCCCGGCGGGGATGTCCAGGTTTTCGATATGAGCGGTCATCGATGGTTCTCCTTAGTCAGCACATCGGTGCTGCATCCTTATCCACATCTGGTGATGCGATATGTTCGCTGGTCAACGGGGTTTTGACTGCGACATTTTCACATCGTGAAAACGTTTGTTCACACAACGAAAGAATATGAGGTGATGCACGTCTCGTCAAACCCTATCCTGCATTCGAGACGGTGCGTTCATTGACTCTGCCCGTGGGGCTGGAGAGGATAAGGAGAACATCTCTCATGGACTCGCCGATGCGGCAACGACGCCGCGGATCGGACTGAAAAGTGGACAACCTCGCTGTTGCAGCTCTCTTGGCCCTCTCCCCCATTCTCTTGGCCGGAATCCTTCTCATCGGCTTCCGCTGGCCTGCGAAATACGCCATGCCGATCGGACTGATCGCTGCCGCGCTCGTGGCGAACTTCGCCTGGCAGATCGAGTGGGTGACGATCGGCGCATCGGTCGTCCAGGGCCTCCTCGTCGCGATCGGACTGCTGTGGATCGTCTTCGGCGCGCTTCTGCTCCTGGCCACGATCACGCGGTCCGGAGCGATCGAGACGATCCGCTCCGGTTTCATCGCCATCTCCCCGGACCGGCGCGTGCAGGTCATCATCATCGCGTGGCTCTTCGGCTCCTTCATCGAAGGTGCCGCCGGCTTCGGCACTCCGGCGGCCGTGGTCGCCCCGCTCTTGCTGGCCCTCGGCTTCCCCGCAATCGCCGCGGTCCTCGCCGGTCTCATCATCCAGTCGACACCGGTGAGCTTCGGCGCCGTGGGCACCCCGATGGTCGTGGGCATCGGCACCGGACTGTCTCAGGAGGACGGCTCGATGTCGGCCGACGTCGCCGAACGCGCCGGTCAGCTCGGCCTCGGCCAGGCCGAGTTCGTCGCTCACACCGCCACCCAGGTCGCGCTCATCCACGCCTGCTGCGGCATTCTTATCCCCCTGCTCCTGTCCTGCATGATGACGGGGTACTTCGGTGCTAATCGGCGCTTCGCCGACGGACTGGCCGTCGCTCCGTTCGCCATCTACGCGGCCCTGGCGATGATCGTCCCCTACCTCATCGTGGCCAATGTGCTCGGACCCGAGTTCCCGTCGCTGCTCGGCGGCCTCATCGGTCTGGCCATCGTCGTGACGACCTCGCGGTTGGGCTTCCTCATGCCGAAGAAGACCTGGGACTTCGCACCGCGTGAGACGTGGCCGGCGTTCTGGATGGGCACGGTCGACCCGAACAAGGAGAAGGCGCAGCTGACCAAGAAGATGTCGCTGGCCCGTGCGTGGTCGCCCTACCTCATCGTCGTCGCACTGCTGCTCATCACGCGCAATGTGCCCGCGATCAAAGAGTTCCTCAACGGTCCCGCCGTCATCCAGATCAACAACATCTTCGGCACTCCGATCAGCCAGAACATGGATCTGCTGTGGTCGCCCGGCGCGATCTTCGTCCTCGCCTGCGGGCTGACGTACTTCATCCACCGGATGACGAAGAAGCAGATCGCAGGCTCGTGGCAGATCGCCGGTTCGCAGATCGCCGGCGCCGCCGTTGCCCTGCTGTGCTCCCTGCCGCTGGTGCGCGTGTTCATCAACTCCGGTGCCGACTACAACGGTGCGGGTCTCGATTCGATGCCGGTCACCCTCGCCGAGGCGGCCGCCAGCTCCGTGGGCGACGCCTGGCCGCTGTTCGCCCCCTTCGTCGGCGCTCTGGGTGCGTTCGTCGCGGGATCGAACACGGTCTCGAACGTTATGTTCTCGCAGTTCCAGTTCTCCACCGGCACCGCGATCGGCGCGGCCAGCCCCGAAACGGTGGTCGCTGCTCAGGCGGTCGGCGGGGCCGCTGGAAATATGGTGGCCGTGCACAACGTCGTGGCCGCCTCGGCGACGGTGGGTCTCATCGGTCGCGAGGGCGAGCTCATCCGTCGGACCTCGATCCCGATGCTCGTCTATTCGCTGGCCGCGGGTGCTCTGGCGTTCGTCGGCCTCAACGGGCTGGGCTTCAATGCGGGCACCGTCGTCCTCACCGCGATCATCGTCGGCCTCGCCGTCGTCGTGGTGATGATCCGCCGCTCCCCGGGCAAGCCGCTGCCGAGCCTTGAGGCAGGAGCTGGCGCGGGCGACGCGGCAGGCGACGCAGCCGCCGACAACATACGCAGCGCGGACCCCGACGACGAGCAGGAGCCCACCGCCCGCGCCTGAGCGCTGCGCTCAGCAGTTGCTTCCTGCGGGTGGATCCTCCGCGATTTCCATCGGGATTTCGAGGCGGATCTGCCCCAGGCGACACCGCCCGGAGCGGACTGCCGCCGGAGTCATCGCCTTTTGATCCACGCATCGGGTTCAAACACGATGTGCCGATCAAAAGGCGATTCGCCCAGAACACGACAACGCCCGCAGAGCCTCACGAGGAGGCATCTGCGGGCGTTCGCGGTTTCGTCTGTGCAGCAGACCGACCGTCGAGCCGACCGCCGACGGAGCCGCTCGAAGACTGGGTCTCAGACGATGACGACCATGGGGACGATCATCGGCTTGCGACGCAGCTTCGAGGACACCCAGCGGCCGATGGTGCGGCGCACCACCTGCTGGAGCTGGTACTGATCGGTGGTGCCGTCGCGCAGCGCATCCTCGACGGCCTTCTGGACCTTCGGGACGATCGAGTCGAAGACGTCATCGGATTCGGCTACACCGCGGGCGTGGATCTCGGGTCCGGCGATGAGCGACTTCGTCTGCGAGTTCACGGCCATGAAGATCGTCACGAAGCCCTCGCCGGACAGGACGAGTCGGTCCTTGAGGTCCGCCTCAGTGATCTCACCGACCGACGAACCGTCGACGAAGACGTAGTTGCAGTCGACAGCGCCGACGACCTCGGCGTGGCCGTCCTTGAGGTCGACGACCCAGCCGTCATCGGCCAGGACGATGTTGTTCGGGTCGACTCCGGTCGCCTCGGCGTGGCGGGCGTTGGCCAGCAGGTGACGCCATTCGCCGTGGACGGGCATGACGCCGCGGGGTTTGACGATGTTGTAGCAGTAGAGCAGCTCGCCGCCGGAGGCGTGGCCGGACACGTGGATCTTCGCGTCGGCCTTCGAGATGACACGAGCGCCGAGCTTCATCAGGCCGTTGATGACCTTGAACACGGAGTTCTCGTTGCCGGGGATGAGCGAGGAGGCGAGGATGACGGTGTCGCCGTCGCCGACGTCGACGCGGTGGTTGCGGTTGGCCATCCGGGACAGGGCGGCCATCGGCTCACCCTGGGAGCCGGTGCACATGAGGACGATCTGGTCCTCGGGGTAGTCGTCGACCTTCTTGATGTCGATGAGCGTTCCGGCCGGCACGTTGAGGTAGCCGAGGTCTTCGGCGATCTTCATATTGCGCACCATGGAGCGGCCGACGAGGGCCACCTTGCGGCCGTGGGCGGTGGCGGCGTTGAGCACCTGCTGCACGCGGTGGACGTGGGAGGAGAACGAGGCGACGATGATGCGGCGCTCGGCGGTGCCGAAGAGGTTCTCGAGCACGGGCCCGATGTCCTTCTCCAGCGCAGTGAAGCCGGGGACCTCGGCGTTCGTCGAGTCCGTCATGAACAGGTCGACGCCCTCTTCGCCGAGGCGGGCGAAGGCGCGCAGGTCGGTGATGCGGCCGTCGAGCGGCAGCTGGTCCATCTTGAAGTCACCGGTGTGCAGGATGTTTCCGGCGCCGGTGCGGATGAACACGGCCAGGGCGTCGGGGATCGAGTGGTTGACGGCGACGAACTCGAGGTCGAAGGGACCGAGCTGGTCGACGTCGTCTTCCTTCACCACGCGGGTGATGGGCTTGATGCGGTGCTCTTTGAGCTTGGCTTCGATGAGCGCGATCGTCAGCTGCGAGCCGAGGATCGGGATGTCGCCCTTGCGGCGCAGCAGGTAGGGAACGGCGCCGATGTGGTCTTCGTGGCCGTGGGTCAGGACGAGACCGATGATGTCATCGAGGCGGTCGTCGAGGTAGGAGAAATCGGGGAGGATGAGGTCGACGCCGGGCTGGTCCTCTTCCGGGAAGAGCACACCGCAGTCGACGATGAGGAGTTTGCCGTGGTATTCGAAGACGGTCATGTTGCGGCCGACTTCGCCGAGTCCGCCGAGTGCGACGATGCGGACGGCTTCTTTGTCCATCCTCGGCGGGAGGGACAGTTCTTGGGTCAATGCATTATTCACTGAGGTAACCACTCCTGGTCAATTGGGCGGCGACGAACGCCATCTGGTCCTCATCAGCTGGGAGCAGCGGCATACGCACGTCGCGGTTGTCGAGTATTCCTTGGGCCTGCAGAGCGGCCTTCGCCGAGATCACTCCCGGCATGTGGTTCATGAGCGCATCCACCACGTCCGCGGTGTCGCGGGAAAGGGTGCGTGCGGTGTTGAGGTCGTTGTTCGCCACTGCGGCGACCATGGCGGCGAACCGATCGGAGCAGACGTGCCCGGCCACGGACACGAGCCCGAGGGCGCCGAGGGACAGCAGCGGCAGGTTGAGCGCGTCTTCGCCGGAGTAGTACACGAGCGAGGAGTTGTTCATCACGAACGAGGAGGCGAAGAGGTCGCCCTTGGCGTCCTTGACCGCGAGGATGTTCGGGTGGTCGGAGAGTCGCAGGAGGGTGTCCGTGATGATCGGGGCACCGGCGCGGCCGGGGATGTCGTAGAGCATGACCGGCAGGTCGGTGGAGTCGGCGGCCGCACGCATATGAGCTTCGATCGCCGGTTGGGTCGGCTTCGAGTAGTACGGGGTGACGAGCAGGATCCCGTCGGCTCCGGCATCGGCCGAGCGGCGGGAGAGGTCGATGGTGTGTGCGGTGACGTTGTTGCCGGTGCCGGCGACGATCTTCGCCCGCTTGCCGATGACACCGCGGACGACGCGGATGAGTTCGACCTTCTCATCGTCGGTCGTCGTGGGAGACTCGCCGGTGGTGCCGGAGACGACGAGCATGTCGTTGCCGAGCTCGACGAGGTGGTTCGCCACCTTCTCCACAGACGCATAGTCGATGCTGCCGTCGCGTTTGAATGGGGTCACCATTGCCGTGCCGACGGAACCGAAAGCGTCAATGGCAGTCGCTGCTGCCTGGTCACCGAGAATCGCCATAGATCCAGGATAGCGCCCACGTCCTGTCATCAGTGCAGTGGTCCACCCGCGTTGCGGATGTCGTTCGCCTCCCCTGCGGCGCTAATGCGGTCACGTTGAGAGACGGATCACACCCGCACCAGCCCGATCGTCTACTCTTGAGCTCTGCCCGCCACCGAAACAAAGGAGTTTTCGATGACCCGCACCCGCATCCGCGATTTCCATGACGATGATCTCGACGGAATCATCCGTCTCTTCGAAGCCGCCGTCCCGGAATCTGCAACCGCTCCCCCGCTCTATCCGCTCTCCGAGGTGCTGGCCGCCTGCCAGCGCAATCAGGCCGTCGTGGCCGTCCGCGATGAGGAGATCGTCGGTGCCGCCGTCGGTCGCGCCGCCCACGGTCAGGGGGTGCTCGTGTTCTTCCATGTCCTCGAGGCGGTGCGTGCCGATCCGGAGCAGGGCACCCGCGCCGAGGCGGGACTGCTCGATGCGCTCGAACGTCGTCTCATGCCGCTGGGGTTGGGGAAGCTGTCGATGCTCATTCCCGCAGGCACCTCGGCTTGCGATGGCCTGGTGGCCAATGGCTTCGAGACCCGCTCCGGCTTGAAGTACGTCGAACGGCATCTGCCCGTCCAGCGTCGCGAACTCGACCGACTCAAAGCGGTCGGGGGACGGATTCTGCCGCGCCACCTCTGGGATGGGGTGAGTGGGATGCAGGAGGAGAAGGACATGCTCGAGGACCGCCTCGTCGTGCCATTGGCCGAACCGGATCTCGCAGATCATTTCGGGGTGGTCCCGCCTCGGGCGGTGATGCTCTTCGGTCCTCCGGGGACGGGGAAGACGACGTTTGCGAAGGCCGTGGCGTCGCGCTTGGATTGGCCGTTCGTCGAGGTGTTTCCGTCGCGTCTGTCCGGTGAGCCCGGCGGTGTGGCCGCGGGTCTGCGCACGACGTTCGAGCAGATCAACGAGCTCGAGCATGCCGTGGTGTTCATCGATGAGGTCGAGGAGATCGCGTCGAAGCGCGGGGGTGAGCCGCCGTCGCCGACGCAGGGGGTGACGAACGAGCTGCTCAAGCAGGTTGCGGAGTTCCGGGATCGGGAGGGCCGGCTGCTCATCTGTGCCACGAATTTCGTCCGCGCCCTCGATGCGGCGTTCCTGCGGCACGGGCGCTTCGACTACGTCATTCCCATCGGACTGCCCGATGCGACCGCCCGGGAGGCGATCTGGTCGCGCTACATTCCCGAACACACGATCGCCGGTGTCGATCTCGAGGTGCTCGTCCATGCCAGTGACGGGCTGACCCCGGCCGATATCGAATATGCGGCGAGGCGTGCATCGCAGGAAGCTCTGGCGTCGTCGCTGCGCCAACAGCAGGTCGATATCTCATCCCGCACAGAAGTGCTCTCGACCGATGACTACCTCGAGGCGCTGCGAGCGACTCGGGCGACGGTGTCCGAGGAGACGGCCCGGGAGTTCAGCGAGGACGTCGACACGATCGCGCGGCTGTGACCCGACTTCCTATCCTTCGAGCAGGCGGTCCGCGGTCTCGATGAGGATCCGCGTCATGGTGCGCGGATCAGGTCCGTGGCCGGCGACGGTGGCGAGGTCGAAGCCGTCGATGATGGCGATGAACGTGTCGACCACCTCGGTGGCGGAGAGGTCGAAGAGTTCGAATTCGTGCCTCTCCAGTCCGTCGTCGACGATCGTCCTGAACAGCTTCCGCCACCCTGCGAACACAGCATCGACGCAGTTCTGCAGGCCTTCGTCTGTACGCGCGGCGGTGACGAGCTCGAGCCAGATCCGCGACCGCTGCTCATGCATTCCCACCCCTTGCACGGCGGCGAACGCATTGTGGAGACGATAGCGAGCCATCCGTCGCGCGGGTCATCGCCCTGTTTCGCCATCTCTTCGAGGTGCAGCAGCACCGTCGCGGTCTGAAATGAGAACGCCTGGGCGAGCAGGTCGTCACGGGACTCGAAATAGTACTGCACGGTGCCGATCGACATGCCGACCGCTTTCGCCACGTCTCCGAGCCGGACGGCGGAGGGTCCTCTGGCAACGATGGAGTCGAGGGTCGCTTGGATGATCGCGAACTTCTTCGCCTCGGCCTGCTCGGGCGGCTGAGCCGGACGCGGGGTCATGCCGTGACCGCCTGTTCGTCTGCGACTACCTGCTCCCTGGTGGCCAGATCGGTGGCTGCGGTCAGTCCTTCGTACACGGCCTCCTCGACCGTGCGCGGGGCCAAGGCGTCTCCGATCACCGTCACCGAGGCGGCCCCGAAGTCAAGGTCGACCGGAACCGACCTGGGTGCCGCCGACACGATCGTCGCGGCGACATCGTCGACCTCGTGGACGACTTCGCAGAGTGTGGACTGCAGGTAGCCGGTATCGGCGTCGACGCCGACGAGGCGGGAGTCGTTGATGAAGTCGATCCGACCGGAACGCAGTGCCTGAGAGACGAGCAGGGTCCGCGTGTACTGCTGGATTGCGGCTCCCGCGAAGTTCGCCGCCGTCGCCAGACTCACTTGTCGACCGGCTTCGGCCAAGCGCAGGGCGATCCCGAGTCCGATCCAATCGCCCTTCCAATCCGTGACGAGCACACGGCCGGGAGGCAGGACCGGGTCCTCGCGCAGAAAGTCGCGGGCGCCGATGACGAAGGCGTCGTCGGCGATCTCGAGGGCGGGCATGCGCTGCTCGGCTCCCGTGGCGATGATGACATGGTCGGGGGCCACCTCGGTGATGAGGTTCTGGGTGGCCGGTGCGGAGGTGCGGATATCGACTCCGGCGCGGGCCGCCTCGGCGGAGAGGTTCGTCGCTGCTCCCCCGAATTCGGACCGGTACGGCAATTCCTGGGCCAGCAGCACAGCCCCGCCGAGGTGGGGCTCCCTCTCGCACAGGACGACGTCATCGCCCTGTTCGGCGGCGACCGCGGCGGCCTTGAGTCCGGCCGGTCCCCCGCCGATGACGAGGACTGTGCGGCGGGTGCGGACTGTCGGTCGGGGAAGGAAGGTCAGTTCCCGACCTGATTCGGGGTATTGGATGCACGAGATCGGCACGCCCTGTTGGAAGTGGCCGATGCAGGCCTGGTTGCAGCCGATGCAGGCGCGGATCTCATCGACTCGGTCGGCAGAGGATTTGTTCGCGATCTCGGGGTCGCAGATCATCGCGCGGGTCATGATCGCCATGTCGGTGCGGCCTTCGGCGATCGCGGTTTCGGCTTCGTGGGGTTGGTTGATGCGGCCGGCAACCATGACGGTCTTGTCCGTGATCTTCTTGACCTGCTCGGACAGGCTCGCGGCGTAGCCCGGGTCGATCTGCATCGACGGCACGATGTGGACGGCGCCCTGCAATGTGGAGGAATCGCCGGCAGTGATCGAGTAGTAGTCGAGGCAATCGACGTCGTCGGCCTGGAGGGAATCGAGGTGGCCGATGAGGTCGAGGATTTCGGTGGCGACGAGACCGTCCTCGGTCTTCTCCTCGCCTGAGATCCGCAGGCCCACCACGACGTCGGGGCCCACGGATTCGCGGACGGTCTGGGCCACCTCGGCGAGGAACCGGCGGCGATTCTCCGGACTGCCGCCGTATTCGTCGGTGCGGGTGTTCACGGACGGGTTGAAGAACTGGATGGGCAGGTAGCCGTGGCTGGCGACGATCTCGACGCCGTCGATTCCGGAGTCGGCGATGCGCTTTGCGGCGCGTCCATAGCCGGCGATGATGTCCTTGACCTCGGCGGTGGACAGCGCTTCGGGGACGACCTTGAAACGCTCCTGCGGTTCGTCGCTCGGGGCTTTGGCGCGGGGCGCCATTCCGCGCTCGCCGTCCATGACTTCGCGGCCGGGGTGGAAGAGCTGGGCGAAGATCGTGGCACCGTGACGGTGGACCGCCTCGGCGACGGCTTGGTATCCGGGCACGGAGGATTCGTCGGTGGCCATGAGGACGTGGCTGGTGTAGCGGGCGGTTTCGTGGACGCCGGAGACCTGGAGAACGATGAGCCCGACCCCGCCCTGCGCGCGGGCTTCGTGGTAGGCGACGAGGTCGTCGCCGATGTGGCCGTGGTCGTCGAGGACGGTGTCGTGGCCGGAGGAGACGATGCGGTTGCGGATCGTCGCGGAGCCCAGCGTGATGGGTTCGAAGAGGTGCGGGAACAGCTTTGACATGATCGTCCTTGATCATTCGCGAATGGGGCTGACACGGTTATTCATATCACCGTATGACTAACGGCGGCAAGGGTGAATCTACCGTCGTCAATCTTCACCGCGAGGCCACTGCAACAACGTCTGTTAGGTTCTTACATATGGCGATCAACACAGACTTGTTGCGGTTTGTCAGCGTCGACGAACTATTGGGCGAAGACGCTACAGAACTCCGAATTCCCGATTTTCAACGCCCCTATTCGTGGACTCCACGTCATGCTTCTGAACTGTTCAATGACATCAAGAATGCAATGCCCCGTCGGGATGCCAAGGAACTGCACACAGATCGTCCGTACATCATGGGAACTGTCATCCTTCTGAAACGGCCAGACGATGACCACTTCGAAATCGTCGACGGGCAGCAGAGAATTATCACGCTGCAGTTGATCCGCAACATCATTGCAGGAAGACACTTGCCCTCCTTGGAACACGGGAACACCCCGATGCACAAGGTAAGTCGAGAACTCGAACGACTGGTTGCCCGCCTTCACGACGACCACGACACCTTCGAATGCTTCAGAAGTTTCCTCGGGTCCTATGCTCAAGTCCTTCGAATTGTCACTGACGACGACGATGAAGCCTTTCAGTTCTTCGATTCTCAGAACTTCCGCGGTAAAGCACTGCGCCCTCACGATCTGCTCAAGGCGTTTCACCTTCGCGAAATGCACGATTCAAGTAGCGCTGAGCTGCGTGCGGTGGTCGAGCAACGGGAGACGGCCGACGAGGTAGAACTGGCCAGCCTTTTTGAACGGTATCTCTCAAGAATCCACTGGTGGAGTAGGAATCTCCCGGCCCGCAGATTCACGAGTGACGACCTCGACATATTCAAAGGAATCGGTCGTCAAGATAACGACCTGCCTGGAGCCGACTACCATCGAGCGGCGAAATCAGTTCTGCCTGCTCTTCAAGAATGGGCGAATCAGGACAATGGAACAGACCGATCTCGCAACACTCGTAGGACTCGGCACCAACTTGATACCCCCGTAGTTGCTGGCAGAGCGTTCTTCGATTTCACCGATTTCATGCTCAACGAAGTCAACGACCTTGACAATGAGCTCTTCGCTGAATCCCATGATGTCAGTTCAGCCGATATGCAAGAGTTCCGTACAAGCACGCGGTTTCAGTACTGCAGAGAGCTCTACCTCGCCGCAGCCCTCTTCTACACCAATAAGTACTCAGACAATGATCTGGAGGAGCAGCGTTGGAGACTATTCCGCTGGGCATACGCTATCCGCCTGTCCTATGAACGCGTCGCTTGGAGAACTGTCGACAATTACGCTCTCGGTCGCCAGACATACTCGGCTACAGAAGAACCAACCAATTTGTTCTCTTCGATTCGAGACAATTTGAACCCGCGAGCACTCGACCTCGAGAACTTCGTTATCCCTGATGAACCCCGCACGAGCAATGCCCATGACCTGAGGTTGTTCTCTATGTTCAATGAGGTGAAGTGAATTGGATTCTGTAGCTTCTTCGCTCGAAGTCCAAGCTATCCCGGTGGGGAGGCTCTTCAGCGAGTCGGGTCGCCGCTACTCTGTGCCCATCTACCAACGCAATTACACCTGGGGCGAAGAGCAAATTCACCGGCTCATCGCTGACATCCTCGACGAGGCCGAGAGCGAATCGCACAAGGACTACTTTCTCGGCAACCTCGTAGTCGCTCACTCGGGCGGAGCCGACGAAAGTCTCAGCGTTATCGACGGCCAGCAAAGACTCACTACTCTCTACATTCTGTTGCGGAAGCTCCAAAGTCGCACGAAGTTGGGTCACGAGATCGTCCTCGAGAATCCGCTGACCTACGAAGCACGAGACAAAGCTACTCGCGCATTGAAGCATCTTTTCGACGCGAACTCTCTGCGACCCGACGATGAGAGTAGAGAAGACTCAGGAATATTTCGAGCAGCAGGGATCATCGATCAGCTCCTCGACGATCCCGACATCGGTGCCCGAGCCGTCACTGAGAAGTTCATCAGCTACCTTTTGCATCAGGTCTTGCTCATCCAGATGCCGGTCGACAGTTCTACCGATCTCAACCGCTATTTCGAGATCATGAATACGCGAGGTGCCCAACTCAGCCCTGTCGATATCGTCAAAGCCAGACTGTTGCGTCATCTCGACGATCCTTTGGACAGACAGCTCCTCAACCGAGTGTGGACAGCCTGCTCAGACATGGACCATTACGTAGCAATGGGCCTGACACCCAAAGACCCGCAGCTCCGGTCACAGGTGTTCGGCGAAGATTGGGACAGCTCTCCCTCTTCTGATTTCATGACACTGCGAGCTCAGCTCTCTGAGACTGACGGCAGCACTTCGGACCAACCTGCGGACAGGAATGAGACCTCCGAACCCGTTGCTCTCACTATCAATGAAGCAATTGAAAACTATTCCAAGGCGGATTTGCGTGCCGAAAAAGTTGAGAGCGATGACGAAGAACGATTCACTTCTCAGTTGACGTTTCCGACTCTACTTCTGCAGGTCCTTGCGGTTCGGAAAGAATCCGCAGTCGAGACCAGTCTCGATCGCCACCTCGATGACAAAAAGCTGGTACAGCGATTTTCGGCCGAATTGTCCTCCGTCGACCATTCGGAACGCCGCGAATGGGTCCGCACGTTCACTGCCGATCTGCTGCTGACCCGATTCCTATTTGACAACTACGTCCTCAAACGCGACTCCACGCTGACGACCGGAGTAGATTCGACGACCGATGAAGAACCCGGGAGCTGGTCTCTGGCCAAGCTGGTCAGAGGAGAGTCGAAGAGCAAAGGAAAACGCCGAAGCACCCCCAGATATGCTTCGACCTTCGCAGCCGCCGAGGTCCAGCAGGGCCCCGGAACACCACAGCGGAGGATTCTTCTCCTTCAATCCGCCCTGCGAATCACCTACACTTCACCGCGCACTATGCATTGGATCACCGAACTCCTGAGGTACGTCACCGACTGCCATCGACAAAATGCGACGGTCACTGCGAGCGGGGTGCTAGATTGTCTCAACAAACATGCATTGGCTCGACTGCGTGAGGCCATGCTTACGGACGCACATGACAAACACGCGGGCACGTTCCATCTGCCCGAAGGCTTCGCAATCCCTCGGATCATATTCACTATGCTCGACTACCTGCTCGTCGAAGAAATGAACGAATGGGAATTCACTTTCAGCTATCGAACCTCGATCGAACACTTTTCTCCGGTCACTGAAGACGTAGAACATCGGTCGGATCGATACCACGTCACCAACCGAGAAAATTTGGACAAACTTGGAAATCTAGCGCTGGTCACGGTGAGCGCGAACTCGAAATTCAGCAACTACACGCCCGCGCAAAAAGCCCACAACACTGCTGCTCGTAAGCAGAGTCTCAAACTTGAGCTGATGGCTCGGCAGGCCGAAGAGAAGGGCGGACAAAGCTGGAATGACGCAGACATCCAAGAACATCACGCCCACATGGTGCGTCTGCTCGAGCGAGCGGTCGAAGAGCTACCTTCTGATTCACTAGATAGTAGGCAGAGAACACTCGATTAGGTAGATGGCTATTCTCACAGCTGATCGCCGGAGACTGCGAAGGTGTCGCAGCTGTTCAGCCCCTCGTTGTAGCCGGTGGTGAACCAGTTCTGGCGCTGTTCGCTCGAACCGTGGGTGAACGATTCCGGGTTGACGAATCCGGACTGCTCCTGGATGTGATCGTCGCCGACGACGAAGGCCGCGTTGAGCGCGTCGTCGAGCTGTTCCTTGCTGGGCTCCTCGAGGTACGGGGTGCCGTTGTCGTCGGTGAGGGTGGTGACATTGCCCAGCCAGGCGCCGGCATAGCAGTCGGCTTGGAGTTCGGTGCGCACGCCGTTGCTCTCCGGTCCGGTGCCGTTGTTCGGGTGCTCGCTCATCACGCCGGTGGTGTTCTGGATGTGGTGTCCCCATTCGTGCCCGACGATATAGAGCTGGGCAAGTTCATCGGCCGGGGCACCGTACTGCTGGCGCAGAATGTCGAAGAAGCTCGGGTCGATGTAGACGCCTTGATCGGCCGAGCAATAGAACGGACCGACTTGGTTCGAGGCAGTTCCGCAGGCCGTCGATGTCTGACCGTCGACGAGAGTCATCGCCGGCGGTTCGTAGCCGTCGACCTTCTGCGCCCAATAGTCATCGAGCACGACTTGTGCTCCGGCCATTCGACAGTCGATGTTCGTATTCGCGTCTTCACCCGTATCGCACTGGGACATGCTGGTCCCGCTCGAATGGTTCTGGTTGCCACCGCCTTCCGGGGTGATTCCGCCCATCAGTCCGGTGACGTCAACACCGAGCAGCGGTCCGATGAGGAAGACGAGCAGGCCGACGATGCCCACGCCGCCGCCTCCGACGATCGCGGTGTTGCGACCGCGTTTGCTCGTCCTGTTGCCGCTGATATCGGCGTTCGGGTTGAAGGTCATGGCATAAAGATACCCCGGGAGCGTACGCGGGAGGGCGAGCTCATGCGAAGTCGTGTGAGAATCGTTCCATGAGCTCTCACCCGGCGGATCCCCACCGAGCGCACGACGCGAACTCCACGGCCTCCTCGGCGAGGGTGGTCCGTCGGCTCAGCCCCGACGGGCGGCTCATCGGACTCGATGTCGCCCGCGGGATCGCGCTGCTGGCGATGATGGTCACGCACATCTTCGCGCTCGGCGACGAGACGGGGATGCCGACCTGGGCAGCGGTCTTCGCCGGTCGCGCCTCGGCGCTGTTCGCGGTCCTGGCCGGCTGTTCCCTGGTGCTCTCGACCCGGTCCCGGATGGCGGGGTCGGGGCGGTTGCGGGATGCGGCGCCGAGCGTGCTCATCCGGGCGGCAGCTATCGTCCTCATCGGGCTCTGCCTCGGATCGATCTCCGGGCTGCTGGCGGTCATCCTCGTCAATTACGGCATCATGTTCGCGCTCGCCCTGTTCTTCCTGCGGCTGCGGACCGGTGCACTGTTCGCGATCGCCGGGGCGTGGATGGTTCTCTCCCCCATCGTGTCGATGTGGGCGCGCTCGACGTTCCTCCTCGAGCCGAGCTACCTGCCGATGGGCTTCTTCGATCTGGCGACGCCGGGGACGATGCTCACCGACCTGTTCCTCACCGGCTATTACCCGGTGCTGCAATGGCTGTCGTACATTCTGCTCGGCATGGCCGTGGCGAAGCTCGACATCGGTCGCCATCTGCTCGCGCTGTTCACGGCCGGGCTCGGACTCTTCGTCCTCGGACGCGGTGTCTCGTGGATTCTGCTCAACGTCTTCGGCGGTGATTCCGCACTAGTGGAGGTCTCGCAGATGTGGGGCACGGATCTCACGGCGGCTCTGTTCACCGGCAACTACGGGGTGACTCCGGCGACGTCGTGGTGGTGGCTGGCGATCGCGGGTCCGCATTCGGGGACGCCGTTCGACCTGCTCTCCACGGGCGGAACCGCGGTGATGACGATCGCGGCGTGCCAGGCTGCGGCGGTGCTGTTGGGCCGTCGGTCGTGGCTGCTTGCGCCGCTGTCGGCGCCGGGATCGATGCCGTTGAGCGTGTATTCGGCGCACGTCGTTCTGCTGGAGATCACGCGCCGTCAGATCGTGGGCAATCCGATGGAGGAGTCCGCGACGACGGGCGAGCAGACGCTCGAGTTCGTCATCCACGCGCTCACGTTCGTGCTGCTGCCGCTGGTGTGGAAAGCATTTGTCAGCACACGCGGCCCGCTCGAGGGCGGGATCGCGGGCATCATCCGGGTGGCGTCGCCAGGACCTAAGCGCCCTGCTTCTGGCCTTCCCGGAAGAGACTGATCGACTTGCGCATCGTCGCCCGTGCCCGCTTGCGGTCTCCGCTGGCGTCGTAGGCGCACGAGAGCCGGAACCATGATCGCCAGTCGTCGGGAGCGGCCTCGGCTTCGGCCTGGTACTTCACGAATTCCTCGTCCGCGGCCTCGCGGATGATCTTCCCGCCCGGGGTCCTGGGCAGATCGTCGACGGGCAGTCCGCCTTCCTCGCCGAGGATGCGCGCGAGCTTCTCAGTGCGAGCGCCGAAGATGAGTTCGACGACGAGCGTCCATGCACCGATGACGGGCAGAACGAACAGGGCGATGCCCATGATCTTCGGAATCATCGCAGGTTCGCGCACGAGGATCCACGCCCGCTGTCCCATGAGGACGAAATAGAAGACGAGGACGACGGAGACGACGATCGCTCCGATCTTGGCCTTCGACATCAGAGGTCGAGCATGTTCTCGAGGCCGTGGATGAGCCCCGTGTAGTCGGCGATCGACCGCACGGCGGTGACGATGCCGGGCATGAACGCCGAGGTGGAGTGCGAGTCAGTGCGGATGGTCAGGGCTTCGCCGTCGGAGCCGAAGAGGATCTCCTCGTGGGCGTTCATGCCCTGCTGTCGGATGGCGTGGACGTGGATTCCGTCGATGACAGCCCCGCGGGCTCCCTGCGGATCGGATTCGGTGGAGTCGGGAACGGCCGGCAGTCCGGCGGCGTTGCGGGCCTCGGCGATGCGCTGGGCCGTGTGGTTCGCGGTTCCCGACGGGGCGTCGAGTTTGCGGGTGTGGTGGATTTCGACGACCTCGGCCGAGTCGAAGTAGGGGGCCGCGAGTTCGGCGAAGCGCATGGCCAGGACGGCACCGATCGAGAAGTTCGGGGCGATGAGCACCGCGGTCTTCGGGTGGTTGTTCAGCGTGGCTTCGAGTCGGGCCAGTCGGTCGTTGTCCCAGCCGGTGGTGCCGACGACGGTGTCGATGCCGTTTTCGACGAGGAAGGTGACATTGTCCTCGGTGGACTTCGGCACGGTGAGTTCGACGGCGACGTCGATGTTCTGCTCGAGCAGGGTCTCCAGGGAGTCGCTGCTGCCGAGTGCGGCGACGAGTTCGAGTCCTTCGGCGTCATTGATCGCATCGACGGCGTGGGATCCCATCCGACCCTTGGCTCCGATGACGGCTACGCGAATGCTCATATGCTGTGACTCCTTGTGTGACGATCCCCGCGGGGTAAGTCGATCCCTGCGATCTCCGCCAGCCAGTCTAGCGACTCCACCGCTGGCACCGCGCATCCAGTGACCATCCGAACACTCCTCATTACTACCTGACGAGGCTGAGATACCTGCGCAGGTATCTCAGCCCCCGTCAGGTAGTTCTAGAAGCACGGGAGCGGGGTCAGTGAGGTGCGGTGATCGGCAGGCGTGGTCCTGGGTGCCGCGGGTCTCCACTGAGACGCGCACAGACCTCGGTGTCGTAGCGGACGCCGTCGTAGAGCAGCTTCTCTCGTTCTCGGCCTTCGAGGATGAAGCCCGCATTTCTTGCAACTGCGGCCGAGGCCGGATTGTTCACGCGGTAGCCGAGCTCGAGCCGGTAGATCCCGAGATCGTCGTGAAGGAGATCGACGAGGCTGCGCAGGGCCGCCGACACCGGGCCTTGTCCGCGAGCCTCGGCCACGGACCATTAAGAGATCCATGCACTCGAGTGCCGGCGCTCGATCCCGGAGGCCATGACGTTGCCGAGGATTCGTCGTTCCGATCCCTGACCGTCACCGACACCCTCCCCGTCATCAACGATTACCCGGGCGCAGAGGTCACCGGCCGCCTCGGCGTCGGTGATGGTCGTGATCCAAGTCCGGGCACCGGCGATCGTGCGGTCGTCGGGGATGTTGCTCAGCAGGGCGTCATCGGCCCGCTCGTACACCTCGGCCAGCGCCTCGGCATCGCCTGAGCACCTCGGTCTGAGAATTGCGCTCATCCGGTCACCCTATCCGCAGCCGCAGGTCTGACGGCATTTCCATCGGCGCCCTCACAGCTCCCCCAAACAACGTGACGGCGGCCCAGCTACCTCGCGCGAGGTAGCTGGGCCGCCGTCAGGTAGCAATTAGTGTCAGCCGAGGAGGAGGCCCTTGGTCTGAGCGACTGCGCGGTCGAAGCGTGCACCGGCGTCGGCCCAGTTCACGATGTTCCACCAAGCCTTGACGTAGTCGGGCTTGACGTTCTGGTAGTCGAGGTAGAAGGCGTGCTCCCACATGTCGAGCTGCAGAACCGGGGTGCCACCGAGCTGGATATCGGACTGCTGGTCCTTGAGCTGCTCGATGAAGAGGTTTCCGCCGAGCTGGTCGTAGACGAGGACGGCCCAGCCGGAGCCCTGGATCGTGGTGGCTGCGGTGGTGAAGTGCTCGCGGAACTTATCGAAGGAACCGAACTGGTCATCGATGGCTGCGGCGAGTTCACCGACCGGCTTGTCTCCACCGTCCGGGGACATGTTGTTCCAGAAGATCGAGTGGTTGACGTGTCCGCCCAGGTTGAACGCGAGATCGCGGGTCAGTTTCGGCACAGCGGCGAGGTTGCCGGATTCGCGAGCTTCGGCCAGCTGCTCAACGGCAGTGTTCGCGCCCTTGACGTAGGTGGCGTGGTGCTTGTCGTGGTGCAGCTCCATGATGCGAGCCGAGATATGCGGCTCGAGAGCGGAGTAGTCGTAGGGCAGTTCCGGAAGTGTGTACTGCTCAGCCATGAGATTCCTCCTGATCAGATTTGATGACCACCACATCGGTGGCTTCATTTCGACCCTATCCCAGGGTCTCATCTCGAACAACAAGAGCCCCTCGGGACCTATTCCCTCACACGCGAAAAGAACGGCAAACCTGTCCCCGCAACCCCGATCCGATGACTCAGCACCCCTGATGTCTCAAACCCTGAGACTGACTCAAGGCCCTCACTCCGCAAGCATGGCCTCCCCCGCTCGCGACCTCTCGGTGATGTGGATGAGGGTGGGACCCGCATGCTCGTCGGCCTGGTGCAGAGCCGACAGCAGTGCGTCTTCACCGTCGACGTGGGCACCGCGAGCACCCATCGCCCGCGCCAGGGCCGGGAAGTCCGGCCCGCTGAGGACGACCCCGGAGGGTTCATCGCCGCGATCGGCCATTTCATTGCGGATCTCCCCGTACCCGCCGTTGTCGACGATGATGAGGGTGACCTGGACCTTCGCCTGCACGGCGGCGGCGAGTTCGGCGATCGTGAACATCGATCCGCCGTCGCCTTCGATCGCGATGACCCTCGCCGAGGCGGCCGCCAGCTTCGCGCCGATCCCTGCCGGCAGCCCGTAGCCGAGCGTCCCGGCCCCGGCGGGGTAGAGGAACCGGTCCCCCGCCCTGGCCGACCATCCTGTCTGCACTCCGTAGTAGCAGGCCATCGTCGAGTCCGCCGCGACGATCACCGGTATGTCCGCCGAGGCGGTGAAGGAGTTGAGCGCACCGCACAGGTCCGCCCAAGGGCGTCCAGACACTTTGGCCGCCGAGGTGGCCGCCGCCTTCTTCTGCTCCGCCCAAACCGCAGCCGCCCAGGTCGCCTCGTCGGAACGACGCGACTTCAGTGCACTGTCCAAGGTGGTCGTCGCTGCCGTCGCGTCGGCGAGGATCGGGTGGCTCACCTGGGCGTTCGTGAGCATCTGGACTTCGTCGATATCGATGCGCACGACCGTCTGCGGCAGTGGCAGCGGTTCGGGCCAGAAGTCACTCGCTGCCAGTTCGGTGCCGATGGCGATGACGGCATCCGCGCCGTCGAGCAGCTGAGGCAGGGAGTCGAGGACGCCGACAGCACCGAAGCACAGCGGTTCGCTGTCGTCGATGATGCCCTTCGCGTTCGAGGACAGGATGATCCCGGCTCCGAGCGTCGTGGCCAGGTCGAGAATCGCAGGACCGGCGTTGCGTGCGCCGGCGCCGACGAAGATGAGCGGGCGCCGGGAGTCAGCGACCGCCTCGGCGGCGGTGTCGACGGCCTCCGGGTCGGCGGTCGGATGCGGCCGAGCAATCGACGGATGGAGGCTGCCGGGCCCGGTGGCTTCGATGAGGTCGAGGGGAATCTCGATGACCGCTGGCCGAGTGCGTCCCGCGCGCATGGCCGACAGGCTCTGCCCGACGGCCAGAGACACCTCGCCCGGGCTGGTGACTCGCTGGACCTCGGTGAGGACTGCCGCAAGGGCACCGGTCTGGTTGCGGACTTCGTGGAGGAGCCCGTTGCCGCGCCCGGGGTGGGTCAGCGGCATACCGGGGCAGACGAGGAGGACGGGAACCGAATCGGTGAAGGACTGGAGCAGGGCGGTAAGTGCGTTGAGCACGGCCGGGCCGGTGGTCGTGACGACGACGTTGACCTCACCGGATGTCCGGGCCGCACCGTCGGCCATATAGCCGGCACCCTGTTCGTGGCGCGGTGAGATGATGTCGATGCCGTGGGCGCTCAACTGAGCGAAGATCTCGAGGTTGTGGGTGCCGGGGATGCCGAAGACGCGTGTGATTCCTTCGGCCCTCAAGGCTCTGGCCAGGTGGGCGCCGCCGGTGAGTTCCGTCATGACTTCTCCTCCGTTCGAGTGGTCCCGCCGGTGTTCACTGATCATCCGCGTGGAGTGCGGAGAGGTTCGCATCGACCTTCGCCTGCGCGGCCGCGCGGGGGCTGATGCCCTGGTCCCGGGCTGCGGTGAGCACCTCGGCGGTGAGTTCGCGCAGGGTGGTGGTGACGATGGCATGGCTGTCATCCCAGGTGCCGTCGACGTCGCCGAAGGTCACCCACCACCACCAGGCGTTCGTCGCCGAGTTCGCGAGGAAGTCGGGGACGACGGTGACCCCGCGGGCCAGCAGCGTCTCTTCGGCTTCGGGCAGGACGGGCATGTTCGCGGCTTCGACGATGAGCGAGGCTGTGATGCGGTCGCAGTTGTCCGGCGTGATCGAGTAGCTGACGGCGGCAGGAACGAGGACGTCGGCGTCGGCGGCGAGCCAGTCGTCGCGATCGCCGTCCTGGTCCTCCGGGCGCAGTGCTCCGCGGTCGATTCCTCCGAACTGGTCGCGGGTGGCGAGCAGGGCTTCGACGTCGAGCCGGCGGGGTTGGTCACGAAGCCGTCGGCGTCGGCGATGCCGACGATCCGCAGTCCCGCCTCGGCGAGGTAGCGGGCGGTGGCTCCGCCCATCGACCCGAATCCTTGGATGACGGCGGTGGATTCGGCCGGGTCGCGGCCGGCTTCGCTGAGGGCGGCGAGCACCGAGGTGGCCACGCCGAGGCCGCCGACGAGTTCGTCCTGGGACACGCCGTCGACGATGGTGGAGAAGGCCTTGTCCGCGCGAGCTTCGACGGCGGCCGGATCGTCGACGAGTTTGTCGACGGCGGAGAGCCCGGAGCCGAGTTCACGGCGGGCGAGGATCTCGTCGATGTCGTTCTGGCGGACGCCGAGGTCTTCGCCGAGGGCCCAGTAGGCGTGCATGATCGGGTTGATGTCGACGAGGAAGCATTCGAGGACGTCCGTGGCTCCGGGTGCGCGGGGGTCGAAGTCGATTCCGCCCTTGGCTCCGCCGACGGGCACATAGTGTCGGCCCTCGCGCAGATGGATCGCTTCCTTGCGGGTCATCCCCTGGGCGAGTCCGCGCACCTCCTCGAGGGTGCAGCCTTTGCGCATGCGCAGTCCTCCCGAGGCGGTGCCGCGCACGAGGGTGTCGATGACGACGTACCCTGCCGCGCCGGTGACGGGGTCCTGCCAGGTGATGTCCATGAACATGGGGCTCCCAAAAGATCGGCGTCTCAAGACTCTTACTGAACCGCTATTCAGTAAGACATGTGACTCCAGTCTGTCCGGGTGAGGGCCACCACGTCAAGGCCGCTAGGATCGAAGCATGCCGACAGCACTCATCACCGGAGCCGGACGAGAGAACAGCATCGCCGCGGGAGTGGCCGCACGACTGTCGTCCGACGGCTGGACCGTGTGCACGAGCGATCTCGATCGCGGAGACTACCCATGCGACTTGTCATCCGCTCACGAAGCGCAGGAGCTGGTCGGTCGGGTGAGCAGGGATCACGGCACCATCGACGGGTTGGTGCTCAGCCACGCTCACGGCGAAGAGTCCGGGATCCTCGACACCACCGCCGACAGCTTCGACCGCCACATGGTTGTCAACGCTCGTGCGTCGCTGCTCCTCATCGCAGCGTTCGCGAGACAGATCGGCGAGTCGGGAGGCGCGATCGTCGCCTTCACCAGCGATCACGCCACGGGTAATCTGCCCTATGGAGCATCGAAAGGCGCGCTCGATCGAATCGTCATCTCCGCTGCGCGGGAACTCGGACCGAAGGGGATCTCTGCGAACGTCGTCAATCCTGGGCCGATCGATACGGGCTGGATGGACGACGAGACGAGAACCGGGATGATCCCTTATCAGCCGCTCGGCCGTATGGGCACTCCTCGCGACATCGCCGGAGTCACTGCATTTCTGCTCTCTGGTGAGGGTCGGTGGATCAGCGGCCAACTGCTGTCTGCCGACGGAGGGTTCTCCGCTCGCTACTGAAATAAGCGCACGGCAGTCGGCCACATGACCGCACGGAAGCATTGTTGGGTCGATCCACGGTGTTCTGGACGTCCAGACCGCCGTGGATCGACCCAACAATCACCCTCAGCCGAGTTCGCGGGTGAGGAAGTCGTCGACCCAGGTGCTCAGCGCCTCTGTGTCAACGGTCTCCGAATTGACCATCACCTGGATAGCCAGGCCGTCGAGGAAGGCGAGAACCCGGGTCGCGCCCGACGCGGTGCCGCCTTCAGGTGCCGTGCACTCCCCCGCCGCGATGGCCTCGTCCATGAGGCTGCTGAGGATCGACTTCCACTCCTGGTCGAGAGCGGCGAATGTCGACCGCAGAGCGTCGTCGACGAGTCCGGCCGACCAGCCGTCGATCCAGATCTTCCAGCTGCGAGAGGACCCGCGGGGCAGGTACCAGCCGACGACGTCCCGCAATCGCTGGAGAGCCGAGACCTGCCCGGCAGCCAGCTCCCGGGCCCGGTCGATGTCCTGCCGCCCGGCGAAGTCGAAGGCCTCGTTGACGAGGGCTTCCTTCGTCTCGAAGTGGTAGATGACGAGGCTGGCGCTCAGCCCGAGTCGGGCAGCGACATCGGAGACGCGCAGCGCACGCAGGCCGGAGGATTCGATCTCCTCGACCGTGGCCACCAGGATCTCCTCCCGGCGGACCGCTGCCTTCTTCCTCGCCATCTCGCCTGTCTCCCTTCAAGTTCCTGCCGACGGGCATCCCGCGCTCGAAGGCCGAAGCCCCGACCGCAGCCATGCGCTCAGGGCAGTTCGACCTCGGCAGCCGGTCCGACCAAGGCCAGAGCCTTGGGCCGTGACAGCAGCCGTCCGGCCATCTCGCTGACATCCTCGGCCGTGACCGAACGGACGCGTTCGATGAGATCCATCGGCGATTCGAGCGGCAGACCGAAGATCTCCGACCGGGCCAGACGATTCATCCGCGCCGCCGAGGACTCGAGTCCGAGCACCATCGACCCCGACAGCTGGGAGACGATCTCGTCGAGCTCGAACTGGCTCGGAGTCTCCTGCGCCAACCGATCCCATTCGCTCACGGCCAGGTCGACGACGGCCTGAGCGTTCTCGGCCGTGCAGCCGGCATAGATGCCGAACGTGCCGGTATCCGTGAACTGGCTGGCCACGCAGTTGACGGCATAGGCCAGTCCCCGCTCCTCGCGCACGCTCTGGAACAGCCGCGACGACATTCCGCCGCCGAGCATGGTGAGCATGACCGAGTAGATGAACCGGTCATCATGGCCTTCTTCCAGGCCTTCGCAGCCGAGCAGAATGCCCAGCTGTTCAATGTCCTTGACCGTGTGCGACTTTCCGGATTGGAACTCCGGACGCACACGTGCGGCCCCGCCGAGATGCGATCCCTTCGCCACCGAGGCGGCCCCGCCGTCGGCGTCGGCCGTGCCCACCGAGCCTGCACCGGCAACGCCGTTCCCGGCCCCCGACCACACATCGGCACGGGACCCGAGCCCCGCCTCGGCGATGGCATCCTCAACCATCGCGAGGACCTCTTCATGGGTCGCACCGCCTGCGGCGGCGATGACCAGACGTGGCGGGATATACGTCGACTGATAGTGGTCGATGACCGTGTGGTGGCCGAGCACGCGGATCTGATCTTTCGTCGCACCCACGGGCCGGGCCAGCGAATGCGAACCGAAGACCAGAGAATCGAAGTCGTCGAAGAGGACGTCTCCGGGATCGTCGGCGGACATGGCGAGCTCTTCGATGATGACACCGCGCTCGCGTTCGAACTCCTCGACGTCGAGTTGGGAGTTCGAGACCATATCGACGAGGAGACCGGTGATGTTCGGCAGATCCGTCACGAGGCACCGGGAGTAGTAGCAGGTGAGCTCCTTGGCGGTGATCGCATTCGAATCCCCGCCGGTGCGGTCGAAGGCCGCGGCGATGGTCTTCGCATCGCGGCTGCCGGTGCCTTTGAACAGCATGTGCTCGAGGAAATGCGTCGAGCCGGCGGTCTCTGCGGATTCGTCACGGGACCCGGCTGCAACCCAGATCCCGATCGTCTCCGAGGCCAGACCCGGCATGTGTTCGGTGGTCAGCGTCAAACCACCGGGGAGGACAGACCGATCGATTCGGCTGCCCTCCCCGGTGTGCGAACTGCTCAGTATCAGTTGTCTGATCCCTCTTCGTCCGATTTCTCGTCTTCGTCGGTGACCGGAGCCAGCGAGAGCTTGCCGCGGTCATCGATCTTCGTGATCTCAACCTGGACCTTCTGGCCCACACCGACGACGTCTTCGACGTCCTCGACGCGCTTGCCGTCGTTGAGCTTGCGCAGCTCGGAGATGTGCAGCAGGCCGTCCTTGCCCGGGGTCAGGGACACGAATGCGCCGAAGCTCATCGTCTTGACCACGGTGCCCAGGTAGCGTTCGCCGACCTCGGGAACCTGCGGGTTCGCGATCGCATTGATCATCGAACGGGCGGCCTCGGCGGCCGGTCCGTCCGTGGCACCGATGAGGACGGTTCCGTCGTCTTCGATGCTGATGTCCGCACCGGTGTCCTCCTGGATCTGGTTGATCATCTTGCCCTTGGGCCCGATGACCTCACCGATCTTGTCGACGGGGATGTTCACGGAGATGATCCGCGGTGCCGTCGGTGCCATCTCGGCCGGGGCGTCGATGGCCTCTGCGATGACGTCGAGGATGACCATGCGTGCTTCGCGGGCCTGCTTGAGAGCGGCACCGAGCACCGAGGCGGGAAGGCCGTCGAGCTTGGTGTCGAGCTGGATCGCGGTGATGAAGTCACGCGTACCGGCGACCTTGAAGTCCATATCGCCGAAGGCGTCTTCGGCACCGAGGATGTCAGTCAGAGCCGCGTAGGCGGTCTGCTCACCCTGATCAGTGGAGATGACGTCGGAGACGAGACCCATGGCGATGCCGGCGACGGGCGCCTGCAGCGGCACACCGGCCGAGAGCATCGCCAGCGTCGAGGCACAGACCGAGCCCATCGAGGTCGAACCGTTCGAACCGAGGGCCTCGGAGACCTCACGGATCGCGTACGGGAAGTCCTCACGCTTGGGCAGAACAGGCACGAGGGCGCGTTCGGCGAGAGCACCGTGGCCGATCTCGCGGCGCTTCGGGCTGCCCACGCGGCCGGTCTCACCGACCGAATAGGGCGGGAAGTTGTAGTGGTGCATGTAGCGCTTCGACGTCTCGGGTGAGAGCGAGTCGATGGTCTGCTCGAGCTTGAGCATATTCAGGGTGGTGACACCCAAGATCTGGGTCTCGCCGCGTTCGAAGATCGCCGAACCGTGCACGCGCGGGATGACGTTGGTCTCGGCTGTGAGCGGACGGATGTCCTTGAGTCCACGTCCGTCGATGCGGACCTGCTCGGTGAGGATGCGCTTGCGCACAACCTGCTTCGTCAGGGCGTTGAGAGCGTTCGCGATCTCCTTCTCACGGCCCTCGAAGCGCTCACCGAGCTTCTCGAAGAGCTCGTCGAGGAGAGCGGCACCGGCGGCTTCGCGCTCCTGCTTGTCGGCGATCGTGAAGTTCTCGGTCTGCTTCGCCTCGGCGAGCTCCTTCACCGCTTCGAAGACATCGTCTTCGAAGTCGCGGAAGACGGGGAATTCGACGGTCGGCTTCGCAGCGCGATCGGCGAGTTCGGACTGCGCACGGCAGAGCTCGGCGATGAACGGCTTCGCAGCTTCGAGACCTTCGGACACGACCTCCTCGGTGGGGGCCTGGGCGCCGGTCTTGATCTTGTCGATGGCGTTGTCGGTGGCTTCGGCCTCGACCATCATGATGGCGACGTCGTCACCGACCACGCGACCGGCGACGACCATGTTGAACACGGCGTCCTCGAGCTGCGAGTGGTTCGGGAAGGCGACCCACTGGCCGTCGATGAGCGCGATGCGCACACCGCCGATGGGGCCGGAGAACGGCAGACCCGAGAGCTGGGTCGACATCGAGGCGGCGTTGATGGCCAGAGCGTCGTAGATGTGGTCGGGGTTGACCGACATCACGGTGACGACGACCTGGACCTCGTTGCGCAGGCCCTTGACGAAGGACGGGCGCAGCGGACGGTCGATGAGGCGGCAGGTGAGGATCGCGTCCGTCGAGGGGCGACCCTCGCGGCGGAAGAACGAGCCGGGGATGCGTCCGGCGGCGTACATGCGCTCTTCGACGTCGACGGTCAGGGGGAAGAAGTCGAAGCCCTCACGGGGGTTCTTGCCGGCCGAGGTGGCCGAGAACAGCATGGTGTCGTCGTCGAGGTAGGCGACGGCGGAGCCGGCGGCCTGCTGGGCCAGCCGACCGGTTTCGAAGCGAATGGTGTGTTTGCCGAAGCTGCCGTTGTCGATATGGGCAACGGCGGATTCAGGGTTGAGTCCCACGTAGTCTCCTAGTTTGTGCCGGTGCGCGGCGGTCCTCATGATGGCAAGACCTGCAACGCTCGAGGGAGGTCCCCCGACGTCAAGAGGCAGCGCTCTGCATTGCGCAGTGCGAGACCCCGCGCCCTTCCGGCGGGATATTGGCAGTGGACGATGCATGGATCCACGCCGGTCATCGATCGGGGCCCACGGAACCGGTGCCGGCAACAACTTGCATCTGCAAGCCTGTGTCAGCGCGCATTCCTCCGGAGGCCACTACCGAAGACCGAAACGTCCATGGCATGTGCGTCCACGCATGAGTCTACCGCAGAAGCACGAAAGCGCCCCACCGAGAGGCGGGACGCTTCCGAACAGCTGGAGACGATGATCAGACGGTGCTGATCAGCAGACTCGAATCAGCGGCGCAGGCCGAGGCGCTTGATGAGCGAACGGTAACGCTCGATGTCGACCTTCGCGAGGTACTTGAGCATGCGGCGACGCTGGCCGACGAGGAGCAGCAGGCCACGACGCGAGTGGTGGTCGTGCTTGTGATCCTTGAAGTGCTCGGTCAGATCGGTGATCCGGCGGGTCAGCAGTGCAACCTGGACCTCGGGAGAACCGGTGTCGCCCTCATGAGTTGCATATTCCTTGATGATCTCTTGCTTCACAGCGGTATCGAGAGCCATGGAGTTCTCCTTCGTGTCGTTGCGCGGCGCAGGGACCTGAAGTCTCTGCCCTATGGGACCGCGGCCGGTGAAAACGGCAGAAATCAGCTTATCAGGTGTGCAGGACCTCGCGCACATCGGCGATATCCTCATGCATCTGCACGATGAGGTCGTCCATCCCGGTGAACGCGACCTGCCCGCGGATGCGCGAGACGAATTCGAGAGTCATCTCACGGTCGTAGACGTCGAATTCGCCGAACTCCTTGTCGAGCACGTACGCCTCGACCCGTCGGACCTGTCCCTGGAAGGTCGGGTTCGTGCCCACGGAGATCGCGGCCGGGTACGCCTGATCCTCACCCGAGAACGTCGCCCAGCCGGCGTAGACGCCGTCGGCGGGGACGAGTCCGTCGGGATTCTCCGAGAGGTTCGCCGTCGGGAATCCCAGGTCGCGTCCGCGGGCATCGCCGTGGACGACGGTGCCGTGGAGTGCGTGGTAGCGCCCGAGCTGGTCGGCCGCCTCGGCGACATCACCGGCGCCCAGCTGCTCCCGGATCGGAGGACGAATACCGTCCCCCGCGCCCGACCTCGTCGATCGTCTCGGTCCGGAAGTCGAATTTCTCGCCGAGGCGGCGCAACGTCTCGATCGTGCCTTCGTTGTCCTTGCCGAAGCGGACATCGTCGCCGACGACGACGATCTTCGCGCGCAAGGCTTCGACGAAGTAACGGCGCACGAATTCCTCGGCCGACTGGGCGGCGAAGTCGAGGTCGTAGGGCTGGATGAGGAGGCCGTCGATGCCGGTGGCGGCGATGAGATCGGCGCGCTGCCGGGTCGAGGTGATCATCACGGTCGGATCTTCGGGACGGTGGACCGTGCGCGGGTGCGGGTCGAAGGTCATCGCGATCGAGCGCAGGCCCTCTTGCCGGGCCAGGGCGGCGACGGTGGTCAGCACCGTCTGGTGCCCGCGATGCACACCGTCGAAGTTGCCGAGGGTGACGACGGTGCCGACACCGTCGACCTCGACTTCACCGAGTCCGTGATACAGCTCCACCAGACATTCGCTCCTTCCGTGCACCGACTCAGATTATCGCAGAGATCTTCCGCCTCCTAACCCGCACCTCGCCGAGGCGGGAGGACGGGTTCAGGCGATGATCGACCACCCGATGACGCCGAGGAGGGAGGCCAGGGCGATGGAGACGAAGGTGCCGATGATGAACCGCTCCCCCGCGGCCGCCGAGGACTTGATCTCCGCGAAGCGTCCGAGCCCTTTGACCGCGATGACCACGGCCATGAGTTCGGGGCGACCGAGCACGATCGCTCCGGCGATGAGTGCGCGTTCGACGATGCCGATCCACAGTCCGCCGCGCAGGACTTCGACGTCCTCGGCTCCTGTGCGTTCGGGCTTGGAGCCCGGGCCCGCATGGGTCAGACGGAGGAGAAGCGGGACGAGTGGCCAGCCGATGAGGGCCGCGATGATGGCGGCGGCGATGGCGATGAGCACGTCAGTCCACATGTGCGTCTCCTTCCGATAGGGCTCGTTGGAGCCGGTCGAGATGATGTCGGGCCAGACGCTCGGCCCCGGCGATGATCTCGGCGGGACCGGCCGCCAGCACCCGGGAGACCGCCTGTTGAGAGACGTCGAATTCCGCGGCGATCTCGGCCTGTGTGGCGTCCGGATGGTCGAGTCGGTATCCGACGTAGCCGCGGGAGTGTCCGCGCAGCTCGGTCAGTGTGCTGATCAGGAGCCGCAGAGCCGCCTCGGCCAGCCCACGATGGTCACCGTCCGGATCGGCACTCACGACGAGGTGGGCGGGTGCGGATTTGGCCGCTTCGACCGCCCGGCGGGCGGAGTAGAAGGCCTCTCCCCTGCCCTCGGCGGTCGACTCGGGCAGCGGTCGTTCGACCTCGCCGATGCCGAGGCCGATATGCCAACCGGAGTCGATGCCGATACGGCGGACCGCCTCGGCGACGGCGTCGGGATCGTCGAGGACCCCCTGGACCTCGTCCCCGATGGTGCGGGCGAAGGGAACGACCGTGTCGATCGGAGAGAGAGCATCGAGGATGCGGGGCACCGCGTCGGCGTTCGACCGCGAATCCTGCTGGTCGATGGTCAAGACGAACATAGAACAAGTAGACCAGATGATTGCCTCGGATACAAGAGATTCAGTTGTACTTGACAGATACAACTGAACTCATTGTTTCCGAGTGTGGGGCTGGACCCGTCAGGCGAGGTCGATGGCAAAGGCGGTCAGCGACTTCAGACCGCCGTTCCGACGCACCTCGGCCACGGAGACGAGGGCATCGTCGCAGACGACGGCGACCTCTCGGCTCCCCGTGTCGTCGGCATCGGGGTCGGTATGCCAGTCACCAGCAGCAACGGTCTTGCCCTGCATGAGGGCGCGGGCCCGATCGGCATCGACGGTGACGACGGGCAGGAGGGTGCGGGCCGCCTCGGCGAGCGAGATGAGGGTGGGCGCGGGGACGTCGAGGTCCTCGGGCAGGGTCACGGCCTGGTCGATATGGAAATCGCCGACACGCGTCCTCCGGAGCGCGGTGAGGTGGCCGAAGACGCCGAGGTCGGTGCCGATATCGCGAGCCAAGGCGCGCACATAGGTGCCCGACGAGCAGTCGACTTCGACATCGACGTCGATATGTCCGTCCACGGCGGCGAAGCGGATGTCGATGATCTGGAACTCCGAGACTTCGACGCGGCGGGCCTTGAGTTCGACGTCCTCGCCGGCACGGACACGGGCGTAGGAGCGCTTGCCGTCGACCTTGATCGCCGAGACCGCACTGGGCACCTGGTCGATGGGACCGCGCAGTTTGGCCACGGCGGTCTCGATGGCAGAAGTGTCGACACGTGCCAGATCGGTCGGATCGGCGAACCGATCGGGCTCGGAATCGGCATCATCGGTCGGGGTCGACGATCCCAGACGGATGGTGGCGAAATAGGTCTTCGAGACCCCGGTGATATAGGTGAGCAGCTTGGTGCCGCGGCCGAGGCCGAGCACAAGAACACCCGTGGCCATCGGGTCGAGAGTCCCGGCGTGGCCGACCTTCTTCGTCCCGAACCAGCGGCGGATACGGGAGACCACGCCATGGGAGCTCAGTCCCTGCGGTTTGTCGCAGACGAGGACGCCCTGTGGGGAAGAGTCGCTCACTGGGTCCGGCGATCAGTTGAAGGACGCGTGCACATGATCGAAGTGGTTCGCCGTGGCGCTGCCGCGGTCCTCCATGGCCTTCCAGCCCTTGCCGGGCATCCAGATGCGCTGCTTCCAGATGACGTACTTGACGTTGAGGGCGCCCTGGTTCTGGATGAGGTAGTCGGCGATGCGGTCGCCGGTGGAACCGGTGATCATGATGTCGACGGCTTCACCGGTGTTGTGGTCCGAACCGGTGCCGGGGCGACGTCCGCCGAAGGTCTTGACCTCGGGGAACTTCGCGCAGACTGCACGGTAGCCGTTGACGGCGTTCGGCAGCAGGCCGGACTCGATCGAGGAGGACACGCTGCACGGCGGAGCCGAGGTGTCCGAGGAGGTGCCGTCGCCCTCTCCGGAGGACTTCTCATCGCTCGACTTCTCGTCGGAGGACGAATCGTCGCTCGTCTTCGCAGCGGCCGAGGATTCGGCGGTTGGCTTGGGCTTCGGCGGAGCCTTGACCTCGAGGTCGGTCTTCGAGGACTTGTTCTTGTACTTCGGGTCGTCCTTGACCTTCTCCAGGTACTCTTCGCCGGCCTTCTTGCGTTCGGCGTCGAGCTCCTTCTGGCTCACGGTCGAGGAAGTGGTCGACTCCTCGGGGGTCGTCGTCGAGGCGGCTTCGGTGGTGACGTTGCCGGACTCGGGCGGCCCCATGACAACGGTCGAACCGACGACGGCGGCGGTCGCGGCTGCAGGAACGGCGATCGCGGCGACGACTGGACGCTGCTTGACGGTCGCCAGCACGGAAGTCGCCGAGGACGGCGCATTAGCTGCGCGTCGTCCGGCGGGGCGCTTGCCGGGAGTCAGATCCCGGATCAGCTGCTTCGCGAACGACGGCTTCGGTGAGGAGTGCTTACCCAATGCAGAATTCCCTTAACAGAGTCGTAATCATTTCGTTACCGCAAAAAGTCTACGACATCTCGGAAAGATAACAAAACTGTTACGAGAACTTTTTTCGTGACGTGACGAAGCTCAAATCGGGCCTGCTTTCGGCGATCGCCGGCTCTCCCTCGATGACCAGGCGCGATGCCCGGGTCGGCCGGATAGGACGATCAGTCGTCGTCGGCGTCGTCATTCTTCTTGTACGGGTCTGATTCACCTGCATGCTGTGCGTTCTTGGCCAACCCGGCCACGCGGGCGTCGTCGGCGGCAGCCTGCGCGAGCAGTCCGTCGAGACGGGCGGCCGCCTCGGGGACGGCGTCGGCGATGAATTCGAGACTCGGGGTCAGACGGATGGTCAGCCCCTTGCCCACTTCGGAGCGGATGAAGCCCTTGGCCGATTCGAGGGCATGACCTGTGCCGACGAGGTCCTGGTCGTTGCCGTAGACGGTGTAGAAGATGGTGGCGTGCTGCAGATCGCCGGTCACGCGCACATCGGTGACGGTGACGAATCCGAGGCGGGGATCCTTGAGCTTGCGCTCGATGGTGCTGGCGACGATGACCTTGATCTGGTCGGCGATCTTGCGGGCCCGTGTCGAGTCTGCCATGACGTATGTCCTTCTGTTCGGGGCCGGAACAACTCTTCCGGCCCTATATTAGCTGTGCAATCGAACCGGCTCCGGCCGGTCCCCCATCCGGGGGCCGACCGGAGCCTTCAATTCACGGTATGAGTCCCATCCTTGTCCTCGTCAGCGCTGCTGCGCTGACGAGCCACCGGGTGCGACTCGCTCCGCGACCGATCAGTCGCGCGGCTTCTCCTGCATCTCGAAGGTCTCGATGATGTCGCCGACGCGCAGGTCGTTGAACTTGCCGAGTCCGATACCGCACTCGTAGCCCTCGCGGACCTCGGTCGCATCGTCCTTGAACCGACGCAGCGATTCGATGTGGACGTTGTCGCCGATGACGATTCCGTCGCGGGTGACGCGAGCGGTCGAGTTCCGCTTGATGAGGCCGTCGCGGACGATCGAGCCGGCGATGTTGCCGAACTTCGAGGAACGGAAGACCTCGCGGATCTCCGCCGTACCGGTCTGGACCTCTTCGTACTCGGGCTTGAGCATACCCTTGAGCGAGGACTCGATGTCGTCGATCGCCTGGTAGATGACCGAGTAGTAGCGGACGTCGACGCCTTCGCGGTCTGCCAGGTCGCGAGCCTTCGCTTCCGGACGGACGTTGAAGCCGAGGACGATCGCATTGTCGACCGTGGCCAGGTTGATGTCGTTCTCCGTGATCGCACCGACGCCGCGGTGGATGATCCGCAGGTCGACGTCGTCGCCCACATCGATCTTGAGCAGCGAATCCTCGAGCGCTTCGACAGCACCGGAGACGTCACCCTTGAGGATGAGATTGAGCATGTCGACCTTGCCCTCAGCCAGAGCCTTCGTGAAGTCCTCGAGCTGATGCGCTTGCGACCGCGGGCCTGAGCGGCGTTGCGCTCGATGGCGTCACGCTTCTCAGCGATCTGACGGGCTGTGCGGTCGTCATCGGTGGAGATGAACGAGTCACCGGCACGCGGGACGGACGACAGACCGAGCACCTGCACGGGGCGGGAGGGTCCGGCCTCCTCGACGACGTTTCCGTTCTCGTCGAACATCGCACGCACACGTCCGTAGGCGGTGCCGCAGACGATGGCATCGCCCTGACGCAGGGTGCCGGACTCGACGAGGACGGTGGCAACCGCACCGCGGCCCTTGTCGAGCTTGGCTTCGATCGCGATGCCGCGAGCGGACTTGTCGGGGTTCGCCCGCAGGTCAAGGGCCGCATCGGTGGTCAGCAGAACGGATTCGAGCAGCTGGTCGATGCCCTCGCGCTTGAGCGCGGAGATCGGCACGAACATGGTCTCGCCGCCGTATTCTTCGGCCACGAGGTTGTATTCGGTCAGCTGCTGCATGACCTTGGCGGGGTTGGCGCCTTCCTTGTCGATCTTGTTCACGGCCACGACGATCGGCACATCGGCCGCCTGAGCGTGGTTGAGAGCTTCGATCGTCTGCGGCATGACGCCGTCGTCGGCGGCGACCACGAGGATCGCGAGGTCCGTCGACTTGGCACCGCGGGCACGCATGGCGGTGAACGCCTGGTGACCCGGGGTGTCGAGGAAGGTGATCTTGCGATCTTCTCCCTCGTGCTCGACCTCGGCCTGGTAGGCACCGATGTGCTGGGTGATTCCGCCGGCTTCGCGAGAAGCGACATTGGCCGAGCGGATCGCGTCGAGCAGCTTGGTCTTACCGTGGTCGACGTGACCCATGACGGTGACGACCGGCGGACGTGCCTGCAGGTCCTCGTCGTCCTCTTCTGCGGCTTCGGCATCGAGGTCGATGTCGAAGGTCTCCAGCAGCTCACGGTCTTCGTCTTCGGGCGAGACGATCTCGATCTTGTAGCCGAGCTCTTCGCCGAGGACCTCGAAGGTCGCCTCGTCGAGGGACTGGGTGATCGTGGCCATCTCACCGAGGTGGAAGAGCACGGTCACGAGGTTCGTCGGATCGGTGTTGATCTTCTCGGCGAAGTCGGCCAGCGAGGAGCCGCGACGCAGACGCAGCGGCGTGTTGCCGTCTCCGCGCGGAACGGTGACACCACCGACCGAGGGAGCCTGCATCTGCTCGAGCTCTGCGCGCTTCGCCCGCTTCGACTTGCGTCCCTTCTGACGGGGACCGCCGCCGCGGCCGAATGCACCCTGCGTGCTGCCGCGACCGCGACCTGAACCGCGACCACCGGGACCGCCGCCGGGTCCACGACGAGGACCGCCTGGAGCGCCGCCCGGTGCACCGGGTGCGCCGCCGGGGGCATTTCCGCGTCCGCCTCCACCGCGACCGCGGCCGGGAGCGGGCTTGTTCAGTGCCGAGTTCTTCAGCATCGACGGGTTGGGGCGGGGTGCGCCCGGGCGAGGTGCCGGACGCGGACCGCCGGAGGATTCCTCACCGGAACCGCGCTGCTTCTGACCGGGCTTCGGCATTCCCTGCGAAGGTGCGAAGGGGTTGTTGCCGGGGCGTCCGCCCTGTCCACCTTGACCGCCTTGACCACCCTGACCGCCGGAACGACCGCCGGGCTTGGGTCCACGACCGGGCTTCGGCATTCCCTGCGAAGGTGCGAAGG